>JBBDWV010000052.1:81502-284789 GCA_040902655.1 Mycobacteriales bacterium | reverse complement strand
TACCCAGACGGGACTCACACCCGCTGGCCTGATGCAGCTTGCAGGACGCAACATGGTCGCGGAGTCTAGGGAGCGGGGTCAGCACGCAGCACGGCCCGGCCCCCCGCGTAGAGGAGCCGGGCCGCCGGACGGCTACGCGGACTAGCCCTTGCGCTTGGCGATCTCCTCGGTGAGCTGGGGCACGACCGTGAACAGGTCACCCACCAGACCGAAGTCGGCCAGCTCGAAGATCGGCGCCTCGGGGTCCTTGTTGATGGCGACGATCGTCTTGCTGGTCTGCATGCCGGCGCGGTGCTGGATCGCGCCGGAGATGCCGACCGCGATGTAGAGCTGCGGGGAGACGGTCCGCCCGGTCTGGCCGACCTGGTGCTGGTGGGGGTACCACCCGGCGTCGGTCGCGGCACGGGAGGCGCCGACCGCCGCGCCGAGGCTGTCGGCCAGCTTCTCGACGATGCCGAAGCCCTCCGCCGCGCCGACACCGCGACCGCCCGACACCACGATGGATGCGTCGCCGAGGTCGGGGCGGCCGCCCTTGTCCTCGACGACCGACTCCACGATCCGGGCTGCCTTGTCACTGTCGGAGAAGGTGGCGCTGACCTGCTCGACGGTGCCGGCGGCCGGCGACTCGGAGGGCGCCGTGCTGTTGGCGCGGACCGTGATGATCGGCGTGCCCGTCGTCACCCTGGACTGCACGACGACGCTGCCGCCGAAGATCGGCTGCTCCGCGATCGCGTCGGCGGTGACCCCGACCGCGTCGGTGAGCAGGCCGCTGCCGGTCTTGACCGCCAGGCGCGCCGCGACCTCCTTGCCCTCGGCGTTGCTCGGGAGCAGCACCGCCGCGGGGGCGGTGTCCGCGACCAGCTTCGCCAGCACGGCTGCCCGCGGGCCGACCAGGAAGCCGTCGAGCTCCTCGGCCTCGCTGACGTACACCTTCTCGGCGCCGTACGCGCCGCACTTGTCGGCCGCAGCCGACGCGCCCTTGCCGAGCACCACCGCGGAGGGCGTGCCGAGCTCACGGGCTAGCGTGAGCAGCTCGTAGGAGACCTTCTTGGGGGCTCCGTCGACGTGGTCGACGAGGACGAGAACTTCGGACATGTGCTCAACCACCTTTTCCGGGCCTTCTCAGACGAGCTTCTGTGACGCGAGGTACTCGGCGATCTTGATGCCGCCGTCCCCCTCGTCCTTGACGACCTGACCGGCAGAGCGCGGCGGCTTGGTGGCGAAGTCCACGACCTGCGACGGCGCGCCGGCCAGGCCGACCTGACCGGCGTCGATCCCGGCCTCGGCGATCGTCAGGGTCGTGAGCGGCTTCTTCTTCGCGGCCATGATCCCCTTGAACGAGGGGTAGCGCGGCTCGTTGATCTTCTCGACGACGGAGACGATCGCCGGCGTGGGCGCCTCGACGACGTCGTAGCCGTTCTCGGTCTGCCGTTCGATGCGTACCGTCCCGCCCTCGGCCGTGACCTTGCGCGCCCCCGACAGCTGCGGCTGCCCCGTCCGCTCGGCCAGCAGCGCCGGCATGATGGCCATCCGGGAGTCGGTGGCCTCGGAACCGGTGATCACCAGGTCGTACTCGAGGGTCTCGAGAACCTTCGCCAGCGCGTAGGAGGTCTGCAGCGCGTCGGAGCCGGCCAGCGCCGGGTCGGACAGGTGCACGGCCTTGTCCGCGCCCATCGACAGGGCCTTGCGGACGGTCTCGACGGCGCGGTCGGGGCCCATGGTGAGGATCGTGACTTCTCCACCGGAGGCTTCCTTGATCCTCAAGGCCTCCTCGACGGCGTACTCGTCGATCTCGTTCATGACCACGTCGACCGCGGCCCGATCGAGCGTCTTGTCGGTGTCCTGGAGCTTGCGCTCGGCCCAGGTGTCGGGCACCTGCTTGACCAGTACGACGATGTTCACGTGGGGCGCCGACCTCCGAATAGGGGCGTGGACGCGGGGACGAGGCCCCGCGCGGATCTACGGTGAAGCGGGCGTTCGGCAGTGCGGACCACGGTATCGGGGCACGGCGCGGTCCCGCTCACCGGTCTGCCGGACCCGACGTTACCCGCCGGTAACGCCATGCGTCACGTCGGAGGAGGGCGTCGGCGGTGTGCCGTGCGTCACGAGCCGGACGGCCCGCCCGGGCTCTCGGGTCACCGGCCGCTGAACCGGGCCTTGCCCGGCCCCTGCTCGAGGAAGGACGCCATGCCGGTGCGCTGGTCCTCGGTCGAGAACAGCCCGGCGAACAGCGCGGTCTCCAGCCGCAGCGCGCTGTCCAGGTCGAGCTCCAGGCCGTCGTCAATGGCCTGCTTGGCGGCGCGCAGCGCGACGGCCGGGCCGGTCGCGTACGACCTGGCCATCTGCCGGGCCGTCTCGTACACGTCGGCGTCCGGCACGACACGGTCCGCGACGCCGAGCGCCAGGGCCTCCTCGGCGGCGACGTGCCGGCCGGTGAAGACCAGGTCCTTGGCCCGGGCCGGTCCGACCAGGCGGGTCAGCCGCTGGGTGCCGCCGGCGCCGGGCATCACCCCGAGCAGGATCTCCGGCACCCCCACCTTGGCCCGCTCCCCCAGCACCCGGAAGTCGGCGGTCAGGGCCAGCTCGAAGCCGCCGCCGAGTGCGTAGCCGGTGACCGCCGCCACGACCGGCTTGGGCAGCCGGGCGACGACCTTCAGCGCCTCCTGCAGCCGGCTGCCCCACGCCAGCATCTCGCCGTAGCTCATCGTCGACATCTCCTGGATGTCGGCGCCGGCGGCGAACACCCGGTCGCCGCCGTAGAGGACGACCGCCCGGATGTCGGTGCGGTCGCGGGCCTGCTCGGCGGCTGCCCGGAGCTCGGCCGTGACCTGGCCGTTGATGGCGTTCATTTTCGGCCGGTCCAGCCGGATCGTGGCCACCGCCCCGTCGACCTCGAGCCGCACGAACTCGCCCATGACGTCCTCCTCGTAACCGGCCTCGTCCCGGGCGGGCACCCTAGTCTGCGGGGATGTTCCGGGACTCCCATGGCGTGGTGCACACCGTCTCCTCCGCCGAGCCGCTGGCCGATCTTCCTCCCGGCGCCGCCACCGCCCTGCAGGAGGCCCTGCTCCAGGTGCCGCCCGACGGCACGAGCGTCGACGTCGGCAGCGTGCTCGAGCGCTGTGACGCGGTCCGCGAGCTCGTGGAGCGGTGGCAGGACGCCTTCTTCGCCGCGCTGCCCGACGAGGTGGACCTCGAAGAGGAGGCCCGGTGGGCCGCCGAGGCCGGCCTCTCGCTCGGGGAGGTCGAGGGCGGCTACGAGGGCGACGAGGACGAGCTGGACCTGCCGGCCCTTCCCTCCGACGACGACGAGGACGACGAGCTCGCCACGCTGCTCGACCCGCCGCTGCTCGATGACGACGAGCACGACCCGCGGCGGGTCCTGCCCGAGGACCTGGTCGCGGTGCTCGAGCGCGAGTTGCTGCTGCTGCCGGTCCGCGTGCGACTGGAGGCGCTGGTCGCCGCGGCGGACCTGGTGACCGAGTGGGCCGATCTGGTCGCCGACCACGAGAAGCTGCTCGGCCACCTGGTGCTGGCGCACGCCGAGGCGCCGGACCCGACCGGGCACGAGCTGCTGGTCGCCCGGCACGCCGCGCTGCACGGCCAGAGCGGCCCCGGACACGCGCCGGGCTGAGGCTCCAGGACGGGCCGCACCCGCCGATGAATTTCCTGCCGTCCTGTCCTGCCGTCTGGAGCCCGCCATGAGCCGCACACCGCCGCCCGTGCGCTGGCGCGACGTGCGGGTGGACGACGCCGTGGTGCGGGTGATGGAGGCCGGCGACCCGGACGCCGACCCGCTGCTGTTCCTGCACGGCTGGGGGCTGTCGCCCCGCTGCTACACCGACGGGATCGCCCGACTGACCGCGGCCGGCGTGCGGGTGGTCGCCCCGTCGCTGCCGGGCTTCGGCGGCAGCGACGGGCCGCCACTGCGCGGGGCGGGTGGCCGGTGGGGCCACGGCATCGACCTGCCGGCGTACGCCTCCCGCATCGGCCGGCTGCTGGACGTGCTCGAGCTGCAGCACCCGGTCTTCGTCGCGGGGCACTCCTTCGGCGGCGGTGTCGCCCTGCAGCTCGCGACCGACCGGCCGGAGCGGGTGCGCTCGCTCACGCTCGTCAACTCGGTCGGCGGCGCACCCAGCCGCCGCGCCGGGCTGGGCGACGCGTCCTGGCTGCGGTGGGCGGCCGGCGCAGCCACCGAACTCAGCCCGCGGGAGGTCATGCGGGCGGCGCCCTCGATGCTGCGCGACTTCCTGCCGAACGCCCTGCGCAAGCCGCTCACGCTCGCCCTCACCGCCCGGCTCGCGCTGACCGCCTCGCTCGCCGGACAGGCCCAAGCGCTGGTCGCGCTCGGCCTGCCCGTGCTGTTCGTCTGGGGCGACGCCGACCGGCTGATCGCCCCCGGCGAGCTCGGTGCCGTCACCGGGTCGTTGCCCTCGGAGATCGTCCACGGCCGGCACGGCTGGCTGCTCAACGAGCCCGAGGAGTTCGCGGCGCTGCTGCGCGACGCGCTGGTCGTGCACGCGATGCTCGAGCGCCGCCGGCGGGGCCAGAGCCTGGTGCTGCCGGCCGGCTTCTGCCTGGCCGACTTCATCCCTGCCGAGCGGCGGGCCGTCACCCGGGGGCCGGCCCAGCGCCCACCCCTGGCCGCTGACGGCACCCGCTGACCCGGCACACTCGCCCCGTGACCCCGCGTCCCGGAACCCTGCGCGTCCCGTGACCCCTGCGCGTCCCGTGACCCCTGCGCGTCCCTGGCCCGGTCGGCCCGCCCCGCTGGGTGCCTGCTGGGACGGCGAGGGCACCGCCTTCGCCCTGTTCTCGGCCAGCGCCGAGGCCGTCGACCTGTGCCTGTTCGATGCGTCGGGGGGCGAGACGCGGCTGCCCCTCGAGAACCGGACCGGTCACGTCTGGCACGGCTACCTGCCGGGTGTCGGCCCCGGCCAGGAGTACGGCTACCGCGTCGACGGCCCCTACGAGCCGGCAGCCGGTCAGCGGCACAACCCGTCCAAGCTGCTCGCCGACCCGTACGCGCGCGCTCTCACCGGCGGCTACCGCCTGCACGACGCGGTCTTCGGCTCGCTGCCCGGCCGTGACCGGGTGCAGGACCACCGCGACAGCGCGCCGTACGTCCCACGGTCCGTGGTGGTGCACGACGACGTCGAGTGGGGCGGCGACCGGCGCCCGAACACGGACTGGGCCGACAGCGTCGTCTACGAACTGCACGTCAAGGGCTTCACCGCGCGCCATCTCGGCGTGCCACAGGAACTGCGCGGGACCTACGCCGGGCTGGCCCACCCGGCGGCGCTCGAGCACCTGGTCGGTCTCGGCGTCACGGCCGTGGAGCTGCTACCGGTGCACCACTTCGTCTCCGAGCCGCACCTGCTCCGACGCAGGCTGACCAACTACTGGGGCTACAACTCGCTGGGCTACTTCGCGCCACACGCGGGCTACTCCTCGAGCGGCAGTCACGGCCAGCAGGTGCGTGAGTTCAAGACGATGGTCCGGGCTCTGCACGAGGCCGGCATCGAGGTGCTGCTCGACGTCGTCTACAACCACACCGCCGAGGGCGACCAGACCGGGCCGACACTGTCGATGCGCGGCATCGACAACGAGAGCTACTACCGGCTGCTGTCGGAGGACCGGGCGCGCTACCGCGACTACACCGGCTGCGGCAACACCCTGGACGTGCGGTCCTCGCACGTCCTGCAACTGATCATGGACTCGCTCCGCTACTGGGTGACCGAGATGCATGTCGACGGCTTCCGCTTCGACCTCGCCTCGGCGCTGGCCCGCTCGATGCACGACGTCGACAGGCTCAGCTCCTTTCTCCAGATGGTCCACCAGGACCCGGTCGTGTCGTCGGTCAAGCTGGTCGCCGAACCGTGGGACATCGGCGAGGGCGGCTACCAGGTGGGCGAGTTCCCGCCGCTGTGGTCGGAGTGGAACGACCGCTACCGCGACACCGTGCGCGACGTCTGGCGCGGCCACGACGGCGCCGTGCGCGAACTCGGCTATCGGCTGTCCGGCTCCGCCGACCTCTACAACTCCGAGGGGCGTTCGCCCGCCTCGTCCGTCAACTTCGTCACCGCACACGACGGCTTCACGCTGCGCGACCTGACGTCCTACGACACCAAGCACAACGAGGCCAACGGTGAGGGCAACCGGGACGGTGAGTCGCACAACCGGTCGTGGAACTTCGGCGTCGAGGGCGAGACCGATGACGCCGGCGTCAACGCTCTGCGGCGGCGGCAGGCCCGCAACCTGCTGACCACGCTGCTGCTGTCCAGCGGCGTCCCGATGCTGACGATGGGCGATGAGGTCCGGCGCACGCAGGGTGGCAACAACAACGCGTACTGCCAGGACAACGAGCTGTCCTGGCAGCCGTGGGACCTGCCTCAGGACGCGCACGATCTGTGCGCCTGGGTGGCGCGGCTGGTGGCGCTGCGGCGCGAGCATCCGGTGCTGCGCCAGCGCACGTTCTTCCTCGGGCGGCCGGGTGAGGACGGCGTGAAGGATCTCGCCTGGTTCGGGCCGGACGGCCAGGAGCTGAGCGACGCGCAATGGTTCGATCCTGCGCAGCGCACGCTGGCGATGTACCTCGACGGCCGCGGCATCCGGATGCGTGGCCCCCGCGGCGAGCGGGTCGAGGACGAAAGCCTGCTGCTCGTGCTGCACACCGGTGAGCACGACGAGCTGGGCTTCGTGCTGCCGGGTGAGCCGTGGGCGATGTCCTACGACGTGCTGCTGGACACCGTGCACGAGCGGCCGGAGCCGGGAGCATCGCTGCCCGCCGGTGCCAAGCTGCCGGTGACCGGCCGCTCGGCGGTCCTGCTGCGGGCTGTCCGGGCGGGCGGCGCGTGAGCCGTCTGTGCTGAAGATGCCTCCGTGGCCGGCGGCTGGACCCGACCGCCCGCGCCACCTGCGCCCCCGCCGCCGGTTGATCAACGCCGGCCTCCCGCACATGCTGGCGCGCCAGAATGTGCGGGAGGCCGGCGTTGATCATGGGGAGCGCGTGGACGGGCCTGCGCAGCGTCACCCGGCCACCCGGCAGAACCGCGAGCGGGTGCACCAGCCCACAGCCGCCAGTCGGTGGCTCGTCCGTACCGGGGAGGTCAGCGGCGACGGTGCCGCTGCCTCACATGCCGCCGCACCCGAGCAAGATCTTCGGAACATCCACAGGACGCTGGCCGTGTGGATGTTCCGAAGATCTTGGTGAGGGCCGGCCTGGGCGCGACGAACGCCGGCAGAGGTTGTCCTGTCGCCCGACCTGCCACAACGCCCGAGAGCCGGCCGCCGACCCGAGCCGGCGGCTATGCCGTGGTGACCAACGCGAGGTCGGCGTCGCCGGGCAGCGCGGCGGCGTGCGGCAGCACCCGGACGCTGTAGCCGAACGAGCCGGCGCGTTCGAGCGGCACAGTGCCCTCGAAACGGTGCAGCCCGTCGTCGCCGACGCCGGCATCGGCCAGCACGGCGTACGACGGCGCCCGCAGCTCGTCGGCCTCGTCCACCCGGCCGTAGACCGCCTGTACGGTCACCGAGGCCGGCTCCAGCCCGCCGAGGTCCACCACCGCGCGCAGCTCGAGCAGGCTGCCGACCTGCGGTGCGTCCCCGATGCCGGCGCCCTCGACGTGCACGACGCGCACTCCCGGCCAGCGGCACACCACCTCGGCCCGCCACTGCGCCAGCGACTTCGCCTCGGCGAAGGAGGATGCGGCCAGTCCTCGGCTGGCCACCGCCGCCGGCCGGTAGAGCTGGTGCACGTAGTCGCGCACCATCCGGCTGGCGAGCACCTTCGGTCCGGTCGTCTGCAGGGTGTGTCGCACCATGTCGATCCACCGCTGCGGCACGCCGCCGTCGTCGCGGTCGTAGAAGCGGGTCCGGACCTGCTTCTCGACCAGCTCGTAGAACGCCTGCGCCTCCAGGTCGTCCCGCCGCTCGGGGTCGGTCACGCCGTCGGCGGTCGGGATGGCCCAGCCGTTCTCGCCGTCGTACATCTCGTCCCACCAGCCGTCGAGGATCGAGAGGTTCAGGCCGCCGTTCAGCGCCGACTTCATCCCGGACGTGCCGCACGCCTCGAGCGGCCGCAGCGGGTTGTTCAACCACACGTCGCAACCGCCGTAGAGGTAGCGCGCCATGCCGATGTCGTAGTCGGGCAGGAAGACGATCCGGTGCCGGACCTCGGGGGAGTCGGCGAACCGGACGATCTGCTGGACGAGTTCCTTGCCGCCGTCGTCGGCCGGGTGGGCCTTGCCCGCGATGACCAGCTGGATCGGCCGGTCGGGATCCAGCAGCAGGGACGTCAGCCGCTCCCGGTCACGCATCATCAGTGTCAGCCGCTTGTACGACGGGACGCGCCGCGCGAAGCCGATCGTCAACACGTCGGGGTCGAACACCGAGGAGGTCCAGCCGAGCTCGGCCTCGGTCGCGCCCCGCTGCAGCCAGGACTCCTTCAGCCGGCGGCGCACCTCCTCGACCAGCCGCTCGCGCAGCACCCGCCGGGTCGACCAGATGCTGGTCTCCGACACCTTCGCGATGTCCTCCCACCCCTTGGCGTCCGAGCCGAGGCGCGGGTTGGCCTGGTCGGCCAGCTCGAAGATCTCGCGCGACACCCAGGTCGGCGCGTGCACGCCGTTGGTGACCGAGCTGATCGGCACCTCCGCGGCGTCGAACCCGGGCCACAGGTCGGAGAACATGTCGCGGCTGACGATGCCGTGCAGCTTCGCGACGCCGTTGCGGCGCTGGGCCATCCGCAGCCCCATGTGCGCCATGTTGAACACGCCCGGGTCCGGCTCCGCGCCGAGCTCCAGGATCCGCTCGACCGACACCCCGTCGACGGCGTTGTCGCCGCCGAAGTAGCGCGCGACGAGGTCCTTCGGGAAACGGTCGATGCCGGCCGGGACGGGCGTGTGGGTGGTGAAGACGGTGCCGGCGCGCACGGCCTCCTGGGCCTCGTCGTAGGACAGCCCCTGCTCGACCAGCTCGCGGATCCGCTCCAGGCCGAGGAAACCGGCGTGACCCTCATTGGTGTGGAACACCTCGGGGGCCGGGTCGCCGGTCAGCGCCGTCCAGGCGCGGATGGCCCGCACACCACCGATCCCGAGCAGCATCTCCTGGTGCAGCCGGTGGTCGGTGCCGCCGCCGTAGAGCCGGTCGGTGACCTCGCGCTCCTCCGGCGCGTTCTCCTCCACGTCGCTGTCGAGCAGCAGCAGCGGCACCCGGCCGACCTGCGCCCGCCAGACGTGGGCGTGCAGGGTGCGGCTGTCCGGCAGCCCGACGCGGATGAGCACGGGGCTCCCGCCGGCCTCGGTCACCAGAGTCAGCGGCAGGCCATGCGGGTCCAGCGGGGGGTAGCGCTCCTGCTGCCAGCCCTCGGCGTTGAGCGACTGCTTGAAGTAGCCGGCCCGGTAGAGCAGCCCGACACCCAGGATCGGCACGCCCAGGTCCGAGGCGGCCTTGAGGTGGTCGCCGGCCAGGATGCCCAGGCCGCCGGAGTACTGCGGGAGCACCTCGGTGATGCCGAACTCCGGCGAGAAGTAGGCGATGGAGGCAGGCGCCCCCTCGAGCCCCTGGTACCAGCGCGGGGTGGTCAGGTAGGCCTGCAGGTCGTCGTGCGCCGCGGCCAGCTCACCGAGGAAGCCCTTGTCCTTCGCGAGGACCGCGAGGCGCTCCGGGCTGACCTCGCCGAGCAGGCGCACCGGGTCCTGCCCGACGGCGTCCCAGGTCTCCGGGTCGACCGATCGGAAGAGGTCGAGTGACCGGGGGTGCCAGGACCAGCGCAGGTTCAGAACGAGCTCTGCGAGCGGAGCCAGCGACTCCGGCAGGGCGAGGCGGACGGTGAACCGGCGGAGTGCTCTCACGGCCAGGACCATAACGGTCGCGGGCGCCTGCCGGGGACCTGGCCGGATGTTCCGGCTCCCAGCGCCTGGGTACGGTCGCCGCAATGGTGGGACGGATAGCAGTCACAGAGATCAGCCCGACGGTGTCGTGCGGCCAGTATCCCGCACGCGCCGTCACAGGACAGACGGTCCTCCTCGAAGCCACCGTGTTCCGGGAGGGCCACGACGCCGTTGCGGCCGATGTGATGGTCAAGGGACCGACCGGCAAGCGGCTTCCCTTCCTGCGGATGGTCCCGGGTGCACCCGGGACGGACCGCTGGTCGGTGCCGCTGGAGATCCCGGACGACCCGTCGTCCGAAGGACTGTGGTCGTTCACCGTCGAGGGCTGGAGCGACCCACTCGGCACCTGGTGGCACGACGCCCCTCTCAAGGTCGGGGCCGACGTCGACGTCGACGTCATGCTCGAGGAGGGCGCCCGGCTGTACGAGCGCGCAGGCAAGAACCTGCCCCGGTCGACGTCGCGGCAGGACAAGGCTTCGGTCGCCGATCTGGTGGGAGTGCTGCGGGACGGCGGGCGGGACCCGCTCGACCGGATGGCGGCGGCCACGGCACCCGACGTCGTCGCGCTGCTGACGGCCCATCCGATCCGTGAGCTGGTGACCAGGTCCGAGGTCCGGCGCATCTGGGTGGACCGCCGGCGCGCCCTCTACGGCGCCTGGTACGAGTTCTTCCCCCGCTCCGAGGGAGCGGCCGCCGACGAGAGCGGCGTGCTGCGCGGCGGCACGTTCCGCACCGCGATGCAGCGGCTGCCCGCCGTGGCCGACATGGGTTTCGACGTGGTCTATCTCCCACCGATCCACCCGATCGGGAAGGTGAACCGCAAGGGCCCGAACAGCCCGGAGTTCCCGGGAGGCAAGCCGCACGACATCGGCGAGCACGATCCCGGCTCGCCGTGGGCCATCGGCTCGGACGAGGGCGGCCACGACGCCGTCCACCCGGATCTCGGCACGCTCGAGGACTTCGACGCCTTCGTGGCGCACGCGGTCGAGCTCGGTATGGAGGTGGCGCTCGACCTCGCGCTGCAGGCCGCACCGGACCACCCCTGGGCCACGGAGCACCCGGAGTGGTTCACCACCCGCGTCGACGGCACGATCGCCTACGCCGAGAATCCGCCGAAGAAGTACCAGGACATCTACCCGATCAACTTCGACAACGACCCGGACGGCATCTACCAGGAGGTGCTGCGTGTCGTCCGGCACTGGACGGCGCACGGCGTGCGGATCTTCCGGGTCGACAACCCGCACACCAAGCCGCTGAGCTTCTGGGAGTGGCTGATCGCGGAGGTCAAGCGCACCGAGCCGGACGTGCTGTTCCTCGCCGAGGCCTTCACCCGGCCGGCGATCATGCACGAGCTGGCCCGCATCGGCTTCACCCAGTCCTACACCTACTTCACCTGGCGTACCGGCAAGACCGAGCTGCAGGAGTACGCCGCCGAGCTGGTCGCGGCCAGCGACTACATGCGGCCGAACTTCTTCGTCAACACCCCGGACATCCTGCATGCGTCGCTGCAGTACGGCGGCCCGCCGGTGTTCAAGATCCGCGCCGTGCTGGCGGCGCTGCTCTCGCCGACGTACGGCGTGTACGCGGGCTACGAGCTGTACGAGCACGTGGCGGTCAAGCCGGGCAGCGAGGAGTACCAGAACTCGGAGAAGTACCAGTACCGGCCGCGCGACTGGTCGCACCCCGAGCGCACCCTGGCGCCCTACCTCACGATGCTGAACCGGGTCCGCCGCGAGCACCCGGCTCTGCACTGGATCCGCAACCTGACCTTCCACGCCGTCGACTCACCCGACGTGCTGGCGTGGTCGAAACGGTCCGGCGACGACGTCGTGCTCGTGGTCGTGGACCTCGACCCACACGGCGCCCGTGAGGCCACCGTGCACCTGGACCTGCCGGCCCTCGGCCTCGACTGGGACAGCCGCGTCACGGTGACCGACGAGGTCACCGGCAACAGCTACGACTGGGGAGCGCACAACTACGTGAGACTGGATCCGTTCGACGAGCCCGCCCACGTCTTCACCGTCCGCCGGAGCAACGTGTGAGCAGCCCCGACCACGAGCTCGAGCACGGCGAGCTGGTATCCCTCGAGGAGTCCCGCGATCCGCTGTGGTTCAAGCGAGCCGTCTTCTACGAGGTGCTGATCCGCGGCTTCGCCGACGCAAACAGTGACGGCACCGGAGACATCAAGGGGCTGACGAGCAAGCTCGACTACCTGCAATGGCTGGGCGTCGACTGCATCTGGCTGCTGCCCATCTACGAGTCGCCGCTGCGCGACGGCGGCTACGACATCAGCGACTTCATGAAGGTGCTGCCGGAGTTCGGCGACCTCGGCGACTTCGTCCAGCTGGTCGACCAGGCGCACAAGCGGGGCATGCGCATCATCGCCGACCTGGTCATGAACCACAGCTCGGACCAGCACGCCTGGTTCCAGGCCTCGCGGTCCGACCCGGAGGGGCCGTTCGGCGACTACTACGTGTGGTCCGACACCGACGAGCCGTATTCCGAGGCGCGCATCATCTTCGTCGACACCGAGACCTCGAACTGGACCTGGGACCCGGTCCGCAAGCAGTACTACTGGCACCGTTTCTTCAGTCACCAGCCGGACCTCAACTACGAGAACCCTGCCGTGCAGGAAGCCATGATCGACGTGCTGAAGTTCTGGCTGGACCTGGGCATCGACGGCTTCCGGATGGATGCGATTCCCTACCTGTTCGAGGACGAGGGGACGAACTGCGAGAACCGGCCGCGGAGTCACGACTACCTCAAGCGCGTACGCAAGGAGGTCGAGGACAACTACCCGGACCGGGTCCTGCTCGCCGAGGCCAACCAGTGGCCCGAGGACGTGGTCGAGTACTTCGGCGAGCACGAGACCGGCGGCAACGAGTGCCACATGGCGTTCCACTTCCCCTTGATGCCGAGGCTGTTCATGGCTGTCCGCCGGGAGTCTCGCTACCCGATCTCGGAGATCCTCTCGCAGACGCCGCAGATCCCGGCCAACTGCCAGTGGGGCATCTTCCTGCGCAACCACGACGAGCTGACGCTGGAGATGGTCACCGACGAGGAGCGCGACTACATGTACGCGGAGTACGCCAAGGACCCGCGGATGAAGTCCAACATCGGCATCGCGCGCCGGCTGGCCCCGCTGCTGGAGAACAGCCGCGACCAGATCGAGCTGTTCACCGGGCTGCTGCTCTCACTGCCCGGCTCGCCGGTCCTGTACTACGGCGACGAGATCGGCATGGGCGACAACATCTACCTCGGTGACCGTGACGGGGTCCGCACGCCGATGCAGTGGAATGCCGACCGCAACGCCGGCTTCTCGACGGTGGACCCGCAGCAGCTCTACCTGCCCGCGCTGCTCGACCCCGTCTACGGGTACCAGGCGATCAACGTCGAGGCGCAGATGCGCTCGTCGAGCTCGCTGCTCCACTGGACCCGCCGAATGCTCGCGGTCCGCAAGCAGCACCCCGTGTTCGGCATGGGGAGCTACGAGGAGTTGGGATCGAGCAATCCCTCGATCCTGGCGTTCGTACGCGAGTTCGGGGACGACAGGGTGCTGTGCGTGAACAACCTGTCCCGCTTCCCGCAGCCCGTCGAGCTGGACCTGCGCCGCTTCGAGGGGATGGTGCCGGTCGAACTCACCGGCCTCGTGCACTTCCCGAAGGTCGGTGACCTGCCGTACCTGCTCTCACTGCCCGGCCACGGCTTCATGTGGTTCGGCCTGGAGCCCGGGGAGGACCTGTGAGCGACCTGTCGACCGTGCTCTCCGGCTGGCTGCCCGAGCAGCGATGGTTCGCCGGCAAGGGCGGTGGCATCAGCTCCGCGACGGTCGAGCGTGAGACGTCGATGCCCGGCCCCCACGGCCTGAGCCACGTGCTGTTGAGCGTCCAGGACCAGAGCGGGCGCAGCGACCGTTACCAGCTGCTGCTCGGCCGGCTGACCGGCGAGGTCCCGCAGCGTCTGGCGCACGCCGTGCTCGGCCAGGTCGAGGGCGACGAGGTGCTCTACGAGGCCGTGCACGACGAAGAGGCCGCGGCCGCGCTGCTCACGCTGATCTCGCAGGGCGTCGAGGCCGGCGGCCTGCACTTCACCTCGACCGGCGTCCTGGACCCTTCGCTGCGCAGCCGGGTGATCAGTGCCGAGCAGAGCAACACCTCGCTGGTCTACGGCGACGAGTACATCCTCAAGCTCTTCCGGCGGGTGCAGCCCGGGCTGAACCCCGACCTCGAGGTCAGCCGGGCCCTGGCCGAGGCGGGCAGCCCGCACATCGCGGCGCCGCTCGGCTGGGTGGAGACGACCGTCGAGGGACAGCGCACCACGCTGGCACTCCTGCAGTGCTTCCAGCGCAATGCGACCGAGGGCTGGGCGATGGCGACCGCCAGTGTCCGGGACCTGTTCGCCGAGGGCGACCTGCACGCCGACGAGGTCGGCGGTGACTTCGCCGCCGAGAGCGAGCGGCTCGGAGGCGCGACCGCCGAGGTGCACGCGCTCATGGCGCAGACGCTGCCGACCGGCACGGCGGGTCCCCAGGAGTCGGCCGCCACGGCGCGGCAGCTGCACGAGCGACTCGACGCCGCTCTCGAGATCGTCCCGGAGCTGGCGGAGCACGCCGACGTCCTGCGCGCGACCTACGACCAGGTCGGCGGGCGTACCGAGCCGGTGGCCGTGCAGCGGGTGCACGGCGACTACCACCTCGGCCAGGTCCTGCGTACCCAGAGCGGTTGGGT
This sequence comes from Mycobacteriales bacterium, assembly GCA_040902655.1. Taxonomy (NCBI): domain Bacteria; kingdom Bacillati; phylum Actinomycetota; class Actinomycetes; order Mycobacteriales; species Mycobacteriales bacterium. The sequence goes on along the minus strand of JBBDWV010000052.1, from coordinate 270,169 downwards.
GCTGCTGGACTTCGAGGGCGAGCCGGCGCGCCCCCTCGCTGAGCGGACCGCGCTGATGAGCCCGTTGCGGGACGTTGCGGGGATGCTGCGGTCCTACGACTACGCCGCCCGGCACCTGCTCGCAGAGCGCGGCAGCGACCCGCAACTGGCGTACCGCGCGACGGAGTGGGCAGAGCGCAACCGGCAGGCGTTCTGCGACGGGTACACCCGTGCCGCCGACCACGACCCGCGGGACGAGGCGGGGCTACTGCGCGCCTTCGAGTTCGACAAGGCGGTCTACGAAGTCGTCTACGAAGCACGCAACCGGCCCTCGTGGCTACCCATCCCGATGGGCAGCATCGAACGGCTCGCCGCGTCCGCGACCTCCGAAGGAGACTCCCAGTGAGTGAGCAGACCCCGGCGCCGAAGAAGCGCGCGCCGCGCAAGAAGGCTCTTCCCGAGACGCCCGTACCAGCTGGACCGTCGTACGAGGATCTGGAGCGGCTGGCCGGCGGTGCCCATCACGACCCGCACTCCGTCCTCGGCATGCACCCGGCCGCCGGCGGGGTCGTCGTACGCGCGCTGCGTCCGGGGGCGGAGCGGGTCGTCGCCCGGGTCGGCGGCTCCCAGGTGGAGCTGAGCCATCTGCACGCCGGGGTGTGGGAGGGAGTCGTCCCCGGTGGACAGGTCACCGACTACCGCCTGGACGTCACCTACCACGGCACGACCTATCCGGCCGACGACCCGTACCGCTACCTGCCGACGCTCGGCGAGATGGACCTGCACCTGATCGGCGAGGGCCGGCACGAGGAGCTCTGGAAGGTCCTCGGCGCGCACGTCCGCCGCTACGACAGCCCGGCCGGTCCGGTCACCGGCACGTCGTTCGCTGTCTGGGCGCCGAGCGCCCGCGGCGTCCGCGTGATCGGCGACTTCAACGGCTGGGACGGCAGCAGCCACCCGATGCGGGTGCTCGGCAGCAGCGGCGTGTGGGAGCTGTTCGTCCCCGACATCGGCGCCGGCACGCACTACAAGTTCGCGATCCTCGGGCAGGACTCGGTCTGGCGCGAGAAGGCCGACCCGATGGCGCGGCGCACCGAGGTGCCGCCACTGACGGCCAGTGTCGTCGACGGGTCCGGCTACACGTGGTCCGACGACGCCTGGCTCGAGCAGCGCGCGCAGACCCAGGCGCACGCCGCCCCCATGAGCTGCTACGAGGTGCACCTCGGCTCCTGGCGGCAGGGACTGTCCTACCAGGAGCTGGCCGAGCAGCTCGTGGAGTACGTCAGCTGGCTGGGCTACACGCACATCGAGCTGATGCCGGTCGCCGAGCACCCGTTCGGTGGGTCCTGGGGCTACCAGGTCACCGGCTATTTCGCGCCGACCTCTCGCTTCGGCTCGCCGGACGAGTTCCGCCACCTCGTCGACCGGCTGCACCAGGCCGGCATCGGCGTCATCGTGGACTGGGTGCCGGCGCACTTCCCGAAGGACGAGTGGGCGCTGGCCCGCTTCGACGGCACCCCGCTCTATGAGCACGCCGACCCCAGGCGCGGCGAACAGATGGACTGGGGCACCTACGTCTTCGACTTCGGCCGACGGGAGGTGCGTAACTTCCTGGTGGCCAACGCGTCGTACTGGCTGGAGGAGTTCCACATCGACGTGCTGCGCGTCGACGCGGTCGCGTCCATGCTCTACCTCGACTACTCGCGGGAGGAGGGGCAGTGGTCGCCGAACGAGTACGGCGGTCGCGAGAACCTCGACGCGGTGCAGTTCCTGCAGGAGATGAACGCCACCGTCTACCGCCGCTCCCCCGGCGCCATGACGATCGCGGAGGAGTCCACCGCCTGGCCGGGCGTCTCGCGTCCGACCCACCTGGGCGGGCTGGGATTCGGCTTCAAGTGGAACATGGGCTGGATGCACGACTCGCTGGACTACATGGCGCGCGAGCCGATCTACCGCGGCTACCACCACCACCAGATGACGTTCTCGATGGTCTACGCCTACTCCGAGAACTACGTGCTCCCGATCAGCCACGACGAGGTCGTCCACGGCAAGGGTTCGCTGCTGCGCAAGATGCCCGGTGACCGCTGGCAGCAGCTGGCCAACGTGCGCGCGTACCTCGCCTTCATGTGGGCCCACCCCGGTAAGCAGCTGCTGTTCATGGGGCAGGAGTTCGCGCAGGAGTCGGAGTGGAGCGAGGACCGTTCGCTGGACTGGTGGCTGCTGGATCTGCCCGATCACCGCGGCGTCGCCCTCACGGTGAAGGAGCTGAATGCCGTCTACAAGGCGACCCCGGCGCTGTGGAGCCAGGACGTCGACCAGGCCGGCTTCTCCTGGATCGACGCGAACGACTCGGCCGGCAATGTCTTCTCGTTCCTGCGCTTCGCCGAGGACGGCTCCGCCCTGGCCTGCATCAGCAACTTCGCCGGGATGCCGCACGACGGCTACCGGCTGGGCCTGCCCTGGGCCGGTCACTGGCGTGAGGTGCTCAACACCGACGCGGCCGAGTACTTCGGCAGCGGTGTCGGCAACTTCGGCGGCGTCGAGGCGACGCCCGACGGCTGGCACGGCCAGCCCGCCTCGGCGCTGCTGCGGGTGCCGCCGCTCGGCACTGTCTGGCTGGCCAGCGAGCCCGAGGACAGCTAGAACAGCGCGTTCGACAGTGCCCGGCGACCGGTGACGATGCGGGGGTCCTCCGGGTCCAGCGCGTCGAACAGGCCGAGCAGGTGCACCCGCGCGGTGTCGCGGTCGTCGCCGGCGCTGCGGCGCACGTAGTCGATCAGCCGTGCGATCGCGTCGTCGATGCGCTCGGTCAGGACCTCGACGTCGGCGGCGGCGGTCTGCGTGGTGACGTCCTCGGGAGCGGCTTGTGCGCGGGCGAGCACCGCCTCGGTGTCGGCGTCGGCGCTGCGGAGCAGCAGCGCCGCCCAGGCGCGGCCCGCGACCGCCTCGACATCCCCCGGCTTGCGGGCCAGCAGCGCGTCGTAGGCCGCCATGGCGGCGGCATAGTTCCCGCTGCTCATGGCGTCCTCGGCGGCGACCACGTCCGGGTCGGTGGGGGCCGGCGGCGGACCGGCGGCGGGAGCGGCGCCGCCGGGAGTGGCGCCGCTCGCGCCCGGCAGGCCGGCCTGCTGCGCCGCCGCGAGCACCTGCTCGAGGAACGCCCGCAGGTCGCGCTCGGGCAGCGCACCGGTGAAGCCCTGGATGAGCCGCCCGCCCAGCGCGAGGAGCACCGTCGGAATGCTCTGGATCTGCAGCGACCCGGCCAGCGCCTGGTTCGCGTCGACGTCGATCTTGGCCAGCACCCAGCTGCCGGCGCCCTCGGCGGCCAGCTTCTCCAGCACCGGGGACAGCTGCTTGCAGGGACCGCACCAGGCGGCCCAGAAGTCGATGAGGACCGGCACCGAGAGGGACCGTTGCAGGACCTCGGCCTCGAAGGTGGCCTCGGTGACGTCGAGGACGTGGCCGGCCGGCGCGGCCGGCGCACCGCCCGCACCGCTGGTGGCGGCCGGGGCGGGTGTCGGTGGGCGCAGCGACGACAGGTCGACGGCACCGGCGATGTTGAGGTCCGTGGGGCGCATGCTCATGTCCTCATCCAACCTCAGGACGTCGGCGTCGCTTCCCCTGCCTCGTCAGAAGCGGGGCGGCTCGGTGTAGCTGCCCCACAGGTCGCGCAGCGCGCCGCAGACCTCGCCGAGCGTCGCCTCGGCCCGGATGGCCTGCAGCATCGGCTCGATCGTATTGCCCTGACCGCGGGCGACGTCGATCAGATCGGCCAGCCGCGCCTGCACCAGCGCCTCGTCCCGCTGCGCCTTGCGGACCACCAGCTCCCGCACCTGCTCGCGCTCCACCTCGGAGCTCACCCGCAGGATCTCCAGCGGGGCATCGACGTCACCGGTGTGCACGTTGACGCCGACGACCTTCTTCTCGCCCTTCTCGACCGCCACCTGGTAGCTGAAGGCGGCCTCGGCGATCTCGGCCATGAACCAGCCGTCCTCGATGCCCCGCAGGATGCCGCTGGTCATGCTGCCGTCGGCGCCCATCTCCCGCACCTTGGCAAAGATCGCCTCCGCCTCGGCGTCGATCGCGTCGGTGAGCTGCTCGACGTACCAGCTGCCGCCCAGCGGGTCGGCGACGTTCAGCACACCGGTCTCCTCGGCGATCACCTGCTGGGTGCGCAGCGCGATCTGCGCCGCCTTCTCGCTCGGCAGCGCCAGCACCTCGTCCAGCGCGTTGGTGTGCAGGCTGTTGGTCCCGCCGAGCACGGCTGCCAGCGCCTCGACCGCCGTGCGTACGACGTTGTTGTCGGGCTGCTGGGCGGTCAGCGAGACGCCGGCGGTCTGCGTGTGGAAACGCATCCACTGGGCCCGCTCGGTCTTCGCGCCGTAGACGTCACGCAGCCAGCGGGCCCAGATCCGTCGGCCAGCCCGGAACTTCGCGATCTCCTCGAAGAAGTCGACGTGCGCGTCGAAGAAGAACGACAGCCCGGGCGCGAACAGGTCCACGTCCATGCCCCGGGACAGGCCGAGCTCGACGTAGGCGAAGCCGTCCGCAAGGGTGAACGCCAGCTCCTGCGCAGCGGTCGAGCCCGCCTCCCGGATGTGATATCCCGACACCGAGATCGGCTTGTAGGCCGGGACCTTCTCGGCGCAGTGCTCCATCAGGTCGCCGATCAGGCGCAGATGCGGCTCCGGCGGGAACAGCCACTCCTTCTGCGCGATGTACTCCTTGAAGATGTCGGTCTGCAGCGTCCCGTCCAGCACTGCCGGGTCGACACCCTGCCGCTCGGCCGCCACGAGGTACATGCAGAAGACCGGCACCGCCGGGCCGCTGATCGTCATCGACGTCGTCACGTCGGCCAGCGGGATCTCCGCGAACAGCACCTCCATGTCGGCGGCGCTGTCGATCGCGACACCGCAGTGCCCCACCTCCCCCAGCGAGCGGGAGTCATCGGAGTCACGGCCCATCAGGGTCGGCATGTCGAAGGCCACCGACAGGCCGCCACCACCGGCCGCCAGGATCATCTTGTACCGCGCGTTGGTCTGCTCGGCGTTGCCGAAGCCGGCGAACTGCCGGATCGTCCACGGCCGGCCGCGGTAGCCGGTGGCGTACAGCCCCCGGGTGAAGGGGAATTCGCCGGGCCAGCCGATCCGCTCGAAGCCCTCGTAGGTGTCCCCCGGTCGCGGGCCGTAGACCGGCTCCACCGCGACACCGGACAGCGTGGTGAAGTCGGCCTCGCGCGTGCGCGCCGCATCGAAGCGCAACCGCCAACGCTCCCGTCCGGCGGCGATCTCCTCGGGCGTCACGCGGCGCTCCTGTTCGCGAGGTCGGCTGGCTGTCGTCCGAAGCCGGCGCCGACCTGGGGGCCGCAGCCGGGAACGGCAGGCTACTGCGTCGACCCAGCCGTGGCCTGACGTGTCACGCTGCCCGGATGGACGCCCCGGCCTTCTGTCCCGCCTGCGCGGCGCCGCTCGAGCACTCCGGGCGGCACCCCGTCTGCACCGGCTGCGGCCGCACCCATCACCGCGACCCGAAGGTCGGCGTCGGTGTCGTGGTCGTGCAGGCCGGACAGCTGCTGCTCGTGCGCCGCGGCATCGGCCCGGGACAGGGGCTCTGGGCGCTGCCGGCGGGCTACGTCGACGCAGGCGAGGACCCCCGGGCCGCGGCCGCGCGGGAGACGGCGGAGGAGACGGGACTGCAGGTGCAGGTGGGCCGCGTGGTGGAGGTCTACCCGAGCGAGGTCACCGGCGGGCACCACGGCGCCTCGTTCTTCCTCGCCTTCGAGGCCGAGGTCGTCGGCGGTCGACTGGCGGCCGGTGACGACGCGCTGGACGCCGACTTCTTCGGCGCCGACGACCTGCCGGAGCTGGCCTTCGAGAGCACGCGCGACGCCGTACGCCGGGTGCTCACTCCCGCCGGCTGAGCAGCCCGGAGATCAGCACCAGGCCCATCAGCGCGGCGGCGACGCTGAACAGCCGCGACTGCGCGGCGGCCGCGCAGGGATCCGGGTCACGGTCCGTCAGGCCCTGCAACGCCGACGACCAGACCCGGTCGGGACACTCGACCTGCACGCCCCCGGCCTCGTACGTGGTCCGGCTCGCACCTGCGGCGACGACCAGCAGCACAGACACCACGGCCACGACCATGAGCAGGCGACGGGAGGGCATGCCTGCATCCTCGCCCACCCACCGCCCGGCCGCAGCGGCCTGGCAGGCTTGGCCGCATGAGGACACCCATCGCAGCCCTGCCCGCCGCCGCCCTGGCCCTGGCCCTGGCGTTGACCGGCTGCAGCGGCAGCGGGAAGGACGACCCGACCGTCGCCGCCCCGTCCACGAGCGCGGGAGCGCCGGGCGGGGGCGACACCGTCGAGAGCACCCAGGAGGTCCACGAGGCGCTCGAGGCGGCCGGCGTACCGTGCGAGGAACTGCAGCAGGGCAGCTTCCCCGGCGTCACCGACGCGCAGAGCTGCATCATCAACGGCTCCGAGGACATCGTCCTGCTGCGCTTCGCCTCCGCCGCCGAGCGGGAGAGCTATGTGGCGGAGAAGGACGAGCTGGCCAGCGTCGTGCTCGGCGAGAACTGGGCGGTCCAGACCGTGCTGCGCGAGACCGCCGACCAGGTCGCCGGGGCGCTCGGCGGCGAGGTGATCGGCGGCGAGGTGGTCGAACCCGCCGCCTGAGCCCGGCGGTGCCGGAACTGCCGGCCGGGCGCGCCGCCTCAGCGCCGCAGCCGGCGGACCAGCAGCAGGAGCACAGCGATCCCGGCCAGCACGGGTGCCAGCCGCTTGAGCACCGGCGCGCCGGCGGTGCCGAGCAGGTCGATCGCCTCCGCCGGCGGGCGGACCACGGCCGGCGGAGGCTGCAGGCCCTCCGGCGCACCCATGTCGGCCGCCACTGCGCTGAACAGCGGTTCGGACTGCGGCGTGCCCGCCGCGATCTCCCCGGACAGGCAGCGGGCGAACTGGTCGACCAGCTTGCCGCTGACGTCGGCCAGCACACCGCGCCCGAACTGCGCCGGCTTGCCGGTCACGTTGAGGTCGGTGTCGACCTCCACGTCGGTGGTGTCGCCGTTGGCGAGCAGCCGGCAGGTGATCAGCGCCTTGGCGGTGCCGGTGCCGCGGGTCTCCTTGCCGCTGCCCTCGATCACCGCGACGTGCGTCGCGTCGTCCTTCGAGACGAACGACGCCTTGCCGCCGTAGGTGAGGTTGATCGGGCCGACCTTCACCTTGACCGTGCCCTCGAAGGAGTCGCCCTCGACCTTGGTCAGGGTCGCACCGGGCATGCACGGCGCGATCCGCTCCACGTCGAGCAGCACCCTCCAGGCCTCGTCGACGGGGACGGGGACGGTGAACCGGTTCTCGAGCTTCATCGGGCTGCCTTCCGTCGTGCGGGGATGTCCAGCGCTGCCAGGTCCTGCGGCGTGTCGAGGTCGTCGGCCGAGCCGGCGTCGGTGCAGTCGACAGGCACGACCTGCCCCGGATGGGCCCGCAGCCACACCCGCGCGCCCTCGTCGCCCTGCGCAGCCGCCGCGACGTCGGCCCAGACCGACCGGTCGAGCAGCACCGGGTTGCGCGGGCGGCCGTCGTAGCACGCGACCGCCGCCGTGGCGCCGGTGTCGTGCGCGGCGCGCAGCCGCTGCACCGCGGTCGGCGTGACGAGCGGCTGGTCCACCAGCGCGACGACGCAGGCCGCGGCGTCGGTGGCGCCCAGCGCCGCCAGCCCGGCGCGCAGGGAGGCGCCCATGCCGGTCGCCCAGGCGTCGGCCTCGACGACCGTCGTGCCGAGGCTGAGCGCCCGCACGTCGTCCGCACACGCCCCCACGACGACGACCACCGGGTCGCAGCCGCCGTCCGTGAGCAACCGGATGCCGCGCCGTACCAGCGGTTCCCCGTCCACCTCGACCAGGGCCTTCGGGCCGCCCATGCGGCGGCCGGCGCCCGCGGCGAGCAGTAGCCCGGCGACCCGCACCGGCGCGTGCTTGCTGTCGGCGGTTCCGGAGGGACGGCTCACGCACTCACCGGCCGTGTCTGCACACCGTCGGTGTGGATGTCGCCCGTGGTCTGCGCCAGCGGCCGGCCACTGCCGCCCCAGTGGTGCTGCACGATCTCGGCGGCGATCGACACCGCCGTCTCCTCCGCGGTGCGGGCGCCGAGGTCCAACCCGATGGGCGAGTGCAGCCGGCCCAACTGCTGATCGGTGAGCCCCGCCTCTCGCAGCCGCCGTAGCCGGTCCTCGTGGGTGCGCCGGCTGCCCATCGCGCCGATGTAGGCCGCCGGCCTGCGCAAGGCGACCTCGAGCAGCGGCACGTCGAACTTCGGGTCGTGCGTGAGGACGCACAGCACGGTGCGCCCGTCCACCTCGGTGTTCTCCAGGTAGCGGTGCGGCCAGTCGCACACCACCTCGTGCGCCTCCGGGAAGCGGGCAGCCGTCGCGAAGACCGGGCGGGCGTCGCAGACAGTCACCCGGTAACCGAGGAACACGCCGATCCGGCTGACCGCGGCGGCGAAGTCGGTGGCGCCGAAGACGAGCATCCGCGGCGGTGGCGTGAAGGACTGCACGAAGACGGTGACGTCGTCGATGCGCCGCTCGCCCCGGGGCCCGTAGTGGCGGTCGCCGGTCTGCCCGGCGGCGAGCATCCCGCGGGCGTCGTCGGTGACGGCCACGTCGAGCCCCTCCGCCCCCAGGCTCCCGACGGCGTACGACGGGCCGACGAGCAGCACCGCCCCGACCGGCGCGGGCCCCCGCACGACCGTGGCGAGCGCGACCGGCTCGTCGGCCGCCATCCGGTCGGCCCACGCCGCGAGCACCTCGCGGTCGGCGGGGGCCACGAGCACCTCGAGCGTGCCGCCGCAGGTGAGGCCGACGGCGAAGGCCTCGTCGTCGCTGTAGCCGTAGCTCTCGACGACCGGCCTCCCGCCGCCGAGGACCTGCTCGGCGGTGTCGTAGACCGCCCCCTCGACGCAGCCGCCGGAGATGCTGCCGAGCGCCTGCCCGTCCGCACTCACCGCCATGGCCGCACCCGGGGGGCGCGGCGAACTCCCCGCCGTCCCGATCACCGTGGCCAGCGCGAAGGGCGCCTCCTGCCCGAGCAGGGTGCGCAGCCCACCGGCGAGGTCACGCACGGGCGCTCCCGCGCACGACCGCGGCCAGCTGCTCGAGCGCGCCGAGGCTGTGACCCTCGACGAAGTCGTCGACGTGCGGCAGCGCGGCGGCCATCCCCGCGGCCAGCGGCGCGTAGCCCGGAGCGGCCTTGCGCGGGTTGGCCCAGACGACCCGGTGCGCCAGCCGGTGCAGCCGCTCCATCTGCTCCCCGAGCAGCGTCGCGTCGCCGCGCTCCCAGCCGTCGGACAGGATCACCACGACCGCACCGCGCGCGGTCCCGCGCTGGCCCCACTGGACGAGGAACTGCGCGAGCAGCTCGCCCAGCCGGGTGCCGCCGCCGGCGTCCGGGACCGCCGCGGCGACACCGGCCATCGCGGCGTCCGGGTCCCGTACGGCCATCTCACGCGACACGCGGGTGAGCCGGGTGCCGAGGGTGAAGACCTCGGTGGGGGCGGAGCCGCGTCGCGAGGCGGCGTGCGCGAAGCGCAGCAGCGCGTCGGCGTAGCTCTCCATCGAGCCGCTGACGTCGACGAGCAGCACCACACGGCGGGTCCGCAGCGCCGGCGCCCGGTGCCGCAGCCGGGCCGGCTCACCCCCCGCGGCCAGCCAGGCGCGCAGCGTGCGGGTGCCGTCGACCCGGCCGCGCGGCGCGGGCCGCAGGCGCCGGGTGGCCCGCTTCTCTCCCGGCAGCCGCAGCGCCGCCAGCAGCGCCCGCAGCTGGTCCCGCTCGGCGGCGGTCAGGGTGCTCACGTCCCGCGACCGCAGCTGCTCCACGCTGCTGGCCGCTGCGCTGACCGACTCGGGCGGCGCCGTGTCACCGTCACCGTCGCCCGGCTCGCTCCCCGGCTCGGCGACCAGCTGCAGCGCCCGCCGGGTCAGCCGCTGCCGCCGCACGGCCGTCCCCGACCGGTCGCCGAAGTAGGCGTCGAAGGCGAGGTCGTAACGGGGCAGGTCCTCGGCGCTGCCGCAGAGCGTCAGCCGGCCGGCCCAGTAGACGTCCGGGCGCCGGAGCGGGTCCAGCTCGGCCAGGGCCGCGACGGCCGCATGCACCCGGTCGGGGGAGGCCGCGACCCCCATGCCGCGCAGGGTGGCCGCCAGGCCGACGACGGTGTCGACGGCGTCGTACGGCTCGGCCACGGCGCTCATCTCCCCAGCATCGCCGTGGTCAGCAGCTGCTGCACGTCGGGGCGCTTGGCGTGCAGCTGGTCCTCGCGGTACTTCAGCACGGCGCCCAGGGTCGCCGTCGCCAGCCCCGCGTCGAGCCGCTCGGCGCCCAGGGCGACCAGGGCCTGAGCCCAGTCGATGGTCTCGGCGACGCCGGGTGGCTTGAGCAGGTCCTCGGAGCGCAGGACGGCGACGGCCCGGGCGACCTGGCCGGCCAGCGCGGCGGAGGCCTCGGGCACCCGGGCCCGGACGATGGCGACCTCCCGATCGAAGTCGGGATGCTCGACCCAGTGGTAGAGGCAACGCCGCTTGAGGGCGTCGTGCACCTCGCGGGTGCGGTTGCTCGTGACGACCACGACCGGCGGCACCTGGGCGCGGACCGTGCCCAGCTCCGGGACCGTCACGGTGTAGTCGGACAGCACCTCGAGCAGGAAGGCCTCGAACTCGTCGTCGGCCCGGTCGACCTCGTCGACGAGCAGCACCGCCGGCGACGTCTCGAGCGCCGCCAGGAGCGGGCGGGCCAGCAGGAACCGCCGGCTGTAGACCTCCGCCTCGAGCCGCTCGGCGTCCGCCTGCCCGGCCGCCTCGGCGGCGCGCAGGTGTAGCAGCTGGCGGGGGAAGTCCCAGTCGTAGAGCGCCTGCGAAGCGTCGATGCCCTCGTAGCACTGCAGGCGCAACAGGTCGGCTCCGACCACCGTCGCCAGGGCGTGCGCCAGCGATGTCTTGCCGACACCCGGCTCCCCCTCGAGGAACAGCGGGCGCGGCAGGGCGAGGGCGAGGTAGGCCGCCGTGGCCACGCCCTCGTCGGCGAAGTAGCCCGCGTCGGCGAGCAGCCGGGCGAGTCCGGCGGGGTCCTGCAGCTGGGAGGGCAGCAGGCCCCGCCGGGCCGGAGCGGAGGCGGTCAGCTGCCTCCGCCTGTCATGTCGTGAGCCCGGCGGCACCCACCACGGCCCGTGCGGTGAGCACCCGGGCCAGGTGGGCGCGGTAGTCCGACTGCCCGCCCAGGTCCGACGGCGGAGTGGTGCCGTCCGCCGCCGACAGTGCGGCCGCCTTGACCGCCGCCGCGTCGGCGGCCCCGGGCAGCGCCGCCTCCACCGCCGCCGGCCGCACCGGCGTCGAGCCCATGTTGGTCAGGCCGATCCGGGCCTCGGTGATCGAGCCGCCCTCGGTGCGGACGGCCGCCGCGACGCCGACGATCGCCCAGGCCTGCGCCACCCGGTTGAACTTCTCGTAGCGGTAGCCCCAGCTGCCTTCGAGCTTGGGGATCCGCACGGCAGCCAGGATCTCGTCCGGCGACAGCGCCGTCTCCAGGTAGTCCAGGAAGAAGTCGCGGGCCGCGATGGTGCGCCGGCCACCGGGCCCCTCCGCGACGAGCTCGGCATCCAGCGCGAGGGCCACTGCGGCCAGGTCACCCGCCGGGTCGGCGTGCGCCAGCGCACCCCCGAAGGTGCCGCGGTGGCGGACAGCCGGGTCGGCCACGGTGGCCGTCGCCTCGGCCAGCAGGCCGGCGTACTGCCGGACCAGCGGGTCGGAGAGCACGTCGCTGTGCCGGGTCATCGCGCCGATGACGATCGCGCCGTCGTCCTCGGACACCCCGCGCAGCTCCTCGACCCGGCCCAGATCGACGAGCACCGTGGGAAAGGCCAGCCGTAGGCGGAGCACCGGGATCAGGCTCTGCCCGCCGGCCAGGATCTTGGCGTCCTCACCGGCCTCGCCGAGCGCGGTGACGGCGTCGGCCAGCGACGTGGGAGCGACGTAGTCGAACTGGGCGGGGATCACTGCGGACCTCCTGCGGTGTCGGCGGCGGAGCTTCCGGAGGTGGAAGCGGTCGAGGCGCCGCCATAGGCGACGGTTCCGGCGGCGGCGCGTTCGGTGCCGTCGCCGTGCAGGGCGCGCCACACCCGCTCCGGCGTCGCCGGCATGCGGATGTCGGAGATACCGAACGGCCGCAGTGCGTCGACGACGGCGTTGATGACGGCCGGTGTGGAGGCGATGGTGCCGGCCTCGCCGACACCCTTGACACCCAGCGGGTTGCTGGTCGCCGGGGTCTCGGTGCGACCGGTGTCGAAGTGCGGCAGATCGGGCGCGGCCGGGACGAGGTAGTCGACCAGCGAACCGGTCGTGAGGTTGCCCTCGGCGTCGTAGACCGCCTCCTCGTACAGCGCCTGCGCGATCCCCTGGGCCAGGCCGCCGTGCACCTGGCCCTCGACGATGACCGGGTTGACGATCTTCCCGACGTCGTCGACCGACACGTACTTGCGGATCCTGGTGAAGCCGGTCTCGGTGTCCACCTCCACCGCGCACAGGTGGGTGCCGTGCGGGTAGCTGAAGTTCTCCGGGTCGTAGACGCAGTCGCTGTCCAGCGTCGGCTCCATCCCGTCCGGGAGGTTGTGCGCCGCGAAGGTCGCGAGTGCCACCTCCTGGATCGTGAGGGTGGCCTCCGGCGAGCCTTTGACGGAGAAGGCGCCCTTGTCGAACTCCACGTCCTGCTCGGACGCCTCGAGCAGGTGCGCGGCGATCCGCTTCGCCTTCTCGAGCACCTTGCCGGTCGCCTTGTGGATCGCGATGCCGCCCACGACCAGCGAGCGGGAGCCGTAGGTGTCCATGCCCTTGGCGCTCGAGTCGGTGTCGCCGGTGAGCACCTCGACGTCCTCGAACGGCACCCCCAGCGCATCGGCCACGATCTGGCTCCACGCGGTGTGGTGGCCCTGCCCGTGCGGCGTGGCTCCCGAGACGACCTCGACCTTGCCGGTCGGCAGCATCCGGATCGTCGCGGATTCCCAGCCGCCGGCGCCGTAGGACAGCGAGCCGAGCACACGGGACGGCGCCAGCCCGCACATCTCGGTGAACGTCGAGATGCCGATGCCCAGCTGCACCGGGGCTCCCTCTGCCCGGAGACGCTGTTGCTCAGCCCGGAGATCGTCGTACTCGAACATCCCCATGGCCTTCTCGGTGGCCGCCTCGTAGTTGCCCGAGTCGTAGGTGAGCCCGGCCACCATGTCGTACGGGAACTCCTCGTGCTTGATCCAGTTCTGCTTGCGCAGCTCCATCGGGTCGCGCCCGAGCTCGGCAGCCAGCTCGTCCATGATCCGCTCGATGGCGAAGGTCGCCTCGGGCCGGCCGGCGCCGCGGTAGGCGTCGGTGGGTGTCTTGGTCGTGAAGACGCCGGTGCAGATGAAGCGGTAGCTCGGCATCTTGTAGATGGCGGGGAACATGAACGCGCCCAGGATCGGGATGCCGGGCGTGACGAGCTGCAGGTAGGCGCCCATGTCGGCGAGCAGCTGCACCTTCAGCCCGAGCAGGGTGCCGTCCTTGCGCGCCGCGATCTCGATGTCCTGTATCTGGTCGCGTCCGTGGATGGTGGCCTGGTAGTTCTCGCTGCGCGACTCGGTCCACTTCACCGGCCGGCCCAGCTTCTTGGCCACGACCAGGCAGAGCACCTCCTCGGCGTAGACATTGAGCTTGCTGCCGAAGCCGCCGCCGACGTCCGGCGCGATCACCCGGATCTTCTGCTCCGGGATGTTGGTGACCAGCGCCAGCATCACGCGCAGGATGTGCGGGACCTGGGTGGCGGAGTAGACGGTGTACTCGTCGGCCGCCGAGATCGGTGCGACGACGACCGCCCGCGGCTCCATCGCCGTCGGCAGCAGGCGCTGCTGGATGAAGCGGCGCCTGACGACCACGGCGTCTTCGCCGGCCGCGGCGACGGTCTCGTCGTAGTCCGCGCCGGCGCCCGGGAAGTCGAACAGGAAGCAGCGGTTGGTGCCCTTGTCGGAGTGCACCAGCGGCGCACCGTCGGCCAGGGCGGCCTCCATGTCGACCACCGCCGGCAGCTGGTCGTACTCCACCGCGATCGCCTCGAGCGCGTCGGCGGCGGCGTACCGGTCCCGGGCCACGACGACGGCGACACCGTCACCGACGTAGCGCACCTCGTCGACCGCCAGCGGGGGGTGGTCGGGATGCACCATGTCGGGCGTCACCGGCCAGGCACACGGCAGCGAGCCCTGCACGTCGGCCAGGTCGGCGCCGCTGTAGGCGGCGATCACGCCCGGCATCTCGAGCGCCGCCGAGACGTCGACCGAGACGATCTTCGCGTGCGCCATCGGGCTGCGGAGCACGGCCAGGTGCAGCAAACCGGGCAGGGTGATGTTGTCGGTCCAGTTCGTCTGCCCGGTGAGGAGCTTGGCGTCCTCCTTGCGGCGCCGGCCACGGCCGAGTTCGCCGCCGGCGTACGGCGAGGACAGGGCGTCCGGGTGCTCGGCGATCTCGCCGGCGACGAGGCCGGCATCCAGCTGGTCGGTCATGCCGGGACCTCCTGCTTGTCGGCGGGGCCGTCGGAGAACGAGCCGGGCAGGGGGCCCTCTCCGCGCAGCTCCGAGGCGGCGGACAGCACCGCCTTGACGATGTTCTGATAGCCCGTGCAGCGGCAGAGGTTGCCCTCGAGGCCGTGCCGGACCTCGTCCTCGGTGGGGCTCGGGTTGCGCTTCAGCAGGTCGACCGCCGCCAGCACCATGCCCGGCGTGCAGAAACCGCACTGCAGGCCGTGGTGCTCCTGGAAGGCCTTCTGCACCGGGTGCCACTGCGCGCCGGAGCCCTCCGGCCCGCCGGCCAGTCCCTGGATCGTCGTGATGTCGGTTCCGTCGGCCTGCACGGCGAGCACCGAGCAGCTCTTCACGCTGTCACCGTCGATCAGGACGGTGCAGGCACCGCAGTTCGAGGTGTCGCAGCCGATGGGCGTGCCGACCCGGCCGAGGCCCTCACGCAGATGGTGGGTGAGCAGCTTGCGTGGCTCGACCTCGTCGTCGTAGGTGACGCCGTCAACCTTCATGCGTACGCGCATCTGTGCCTCTCCAAGGCTCGCCGGACGTACGGGGCAGCGGCTGGCGAGCGACGGACGGAGGGCTGAACGGGGTCGTCGGCCTTGTCGGGAAACAGGGTCAGCGGATCCCGCGCGCCCCCGGACCGGAGCCGGCAGTCGCGTCGTGCGTGTGACCCCGGTCCGCGACCTGCGTCACGCCGTGAACCTACGGCCGGGCCTGTGACTGCGCAACAGGCTGCGAGCGCCGCCGTACCTCGCCGGTGATCTTCTCCTGACTGGATCGGCAGCAGACACGCCGGCGCGTCTACTGCCGATCCAGTCTCCAGATGATCCACTTCGGCGAGGTGGTCGGCCGGTCAGGCCGATGATGTGGGCACGCAGCTGGCGCGGACCGCGAAGTGCGCGCCCGGCGACCCGATCGTCAACATCAGCAGGGTGAACCACCACGACCAACGCAGCCGCTCCAGGTTGGCGAGCACCAGCACGACCAGCCCCAGGTAGAGAGCACCGTGCAGCGGACCGAGCACCGGCACGAGGTCGGGGCCGGTGGTGCGCTTGAGCAGCGACCCCACGAGCAGCACCGTGAACGACAGCGTCTCCAGCAGCGCGACGACGCGCAGGGCGCTCAGCATCAGACCTTCCCTTCACCCTCGGGGACGCCAGTCGCCCTCGAGGTGTGGCCACAGCGCCGAGCCGTCGCCGTCACAGCGCTTCCACCAGCGCGTCGGCGGCGGTGTACGGATCGATCTGGCCGGCGACGACCTGCACGGCGAGCTTGTCCAGCGCGTCGCTCCCACGCAGGTCGCCCATCCGCTCGCGCAGCGTGGTCAGCGCGATGGCCTCCACCTCGTCGGCGGCCCGCTTGCGCCGGCGCTGGTCGACGACTCCGTGCTCGGCCATCCAGGCGCCGTGCTGCTCGATCCGGTCGACGACCTCGTCCACACCCTCGCCCCTGGCGGCCACCGTCTTGACGACCGGCGCGACCCACCTGCCCTCGACCTTGGCCTGTGCGGGCGACTGGGTGCCCAGCGACTGCATGTAGCGCAGGTCGCGCACGACCGAGTCGGCGCCGTCCCGGTCGGCCTTGTTGACCACGAAGATGTCGGCCACCTCGAGGATGCCCGCCTTCGCAGCCTGGATGCCGTCGCCCATGCCGGGGGCCAGCAGGACGAGCGTCGTGTCGGCCAGCGAGGCGACCTCGACCTCGGCCTGCCCCACCCCGACCGTCTCGACGAGCACCACGTCGCAACCGGCGGCGGCCAGCACCCGGAGCGCCTGCGGCGTGGCCCAGGACAGCCCGCCGAGCTGGCCGCGCGAGGCCATCGAGCGGATGAACACACCCCCGTCGGTCGCGTGCTCCTGCATCCGGACCCGGTCCCCGAGCAGGGCGCCGCCGGAGAAGGGCGAACTCGGGTCCACCGCGAGGACCCCCACGCGCAGGCCACGGCGGCGGTAGGCGGTCACCAGGGCGCTGGTGCAGGTGGACTTGCCGACGCCGGGCGATCCGGTCAGCCCGAGAACGCGGGCGTGCCCGGCGCGCGGCGCGAGCAGCGCCATGACCTCGCGCAGCGCCGGGCTCGCGTCCTCGACCAGGCTGATCAGCCGTGCGACGGCGCGGGGCTGCCCCTCCCCCGCCTGCTCCACGAGCGCGGGAATGTCGAGCGCGCGGCGCGAGCGCGCCGTCGTCACCCGGCGGCGGGGACGTGCAGGATCAGCGCGTCGCCCTGACCTCCGCCGCCGCACAGCGCGGCCGCACCGATTCCGCCGCCGCGGCGCCTCAGCTCGAGCACCAGGTGCAGTGCGACCCGGGCCCCCGACATGCCGATGGGGTGGCCCAGGGAGATGGCGCCACCGTTGACGTTGACCTTGTCCTCGTCGATGCCCAGCTCCTTGCGGGACTGGATGCCCACCTGGGCGAAGGCCTCGTTCAGCTCGACCAGGTCGAGGCCGTCGACTGTCAGCCCCTCCTTGGCGAGCGCCTTCTTGATGGCGTTCGCCGGCTGCGACTGCAGGCTGGCGTCCGGGCCGGCGACGGTGCCGTGCGCGCCGATCTCGGCAAGGACCGGGACACCCAGCTCGCGGGCCTTCGCGGCACTCATGACCACCACGGCGCAGCCCCCGTCGGAGATCTGCGAGGCGTTGCCGGCGGTCACGGTGCCGTCGGCGGCGAAGGCCGGCTTGAGTTTGGCGAGCGTCTGCGCCGTGGTCTCCGGGCGTACACCCTCGTCGGTCGTGAACAGCAACGGCTCGCCCTTTCGCTGCGGGATCGGGACCGGGACGATCTCGTCGTCGAACCGGCCGTCCTTCTGCGCGGCGGTCGCCCGCTCGTGAGATCGCGCCGCGAAGGCGTCCTGCTCCTCGCGCGAGATGTTCAGCTTCTTGCCGTACTCCTCGGTACCCGCGCCCATCGCCACCTGGTCGAAGGCGCAGAACAGCCCGTCGTGGAGCGTCGCGTCGACGACCGTCGCGTTGCCGTAGCGGTAGCCGGCCCGAGCTCCGGGGAGCAGGTGCGGGGCGTTGGTCATCGACTCCATGCCACCCGCCACGACGACGTCGTACTCCCCTGCCCGGATCAGCTGGTCGGCCAGCGCGATCGCGTCGAGCCCTGACAGGCAGACCTTGTTGATCGTCAGGGCCGGGACGCTCATCGGGATGCCGCCCTGAACGGCCGCCTGCCGCGCGGTGATCTGGCCCTGCCCGGCCTGCAGCACGTGACCCATGATCACGTAGTCGACCTGGTCGCCGGAGATCCCGGCGCGCTCCAGGGCGGCTTCGATGGCGATACCGCCGAGCTGCATCGCCGTGAAGCCCTTGAGTGCCCCCGAGAGCTTGCCGATCGGGGTACGGGCGCCGGCGACGAGAACGGAGCGGGTCACAGGGGACCTCCTGGGGTCTGAGATGCGGTGCTGCGACGATACCCAGCAGCAACCCACCGCCGCGAAGGAGCCTGTCCGTGCAGATCACGCACATCGACCACGTCGGCATCGCCGTCGCCGATCTCGATGCCGCCATCGCGATGTACGAGACCGGCTTCGGCATGCGCTGCGTGCACACAGAGGTCAACGAGGAGCAGGGCGTACGCGAGGCGATGCTCGAGGTGGGCGACTCCGGTACCTACCTGCAGCTGCTCGCCCCGCTGTCGCCGGACAGCCCGATCGGGAAGTTCCTCGACAGGAGCGGCCCCGGCATCCAGCAGATGGCCTACCGGGTCGACTCGATCGAGGAGGTCAGCGACCACCTGCGCAGCCAGGGCATGCGCCTGCTCTACGACGAGCCGAAGAAGGGCACAGCGGGCAGCCGGGTGAACTTCGTACATCCGAAGAGCGCCGGTGGGGTGCTGGTCGAGCTGGTCGAGCCGGCCCCGGGGGGCGCGGCCCACTGAGACCGCGCCCGCCGGCTTCGGTACCGCGGTGACACCGATCCTGCTGCCTCGGCTATCGCGGCACCCTGCCCGCCGCGTCGGTGGGCTGGAGGCCACTCAAGCTCTCGTGCGCGTGCCCCGGCTGTGACGCGAGCCGCCGTCTCGTCACCAGGAAGGCGATGGTCAGGAACAGACCGGCCATCAACAGGCCGACGACACCGGCCAAGATGATCCGGGCAGTGCTCGAACCCTGCACAGCCACCGGTGCGAACTGTGCCGCCGAGGTGTAGATGTCCTGCACTCCTGTGCCGTTCCGGGCGTCGAGTCCGGTGGGCGGCGGGCCACTGTTGCGGGTGTCGTCCCACCCGAAGAGGGCGAAGGCGTCGGTGGAGGCGACCCCCGGCGGCGCGGCGATGTCGTAGCCGAGCCCGTAGACCCCGAAGCGGCGGTCCACGCTCTGGTCGGTGATGCGCCGGTTGTCGCTCCAGGACTCACCGCCGTCGTCGGAAGAGCTGTAGTAGACGTCGTTGGAGCGGATCCCCGGATCGCTCCGGGTGTCCCACCAGACGACGTCGAGCCGCCCGTTCGGCGCGATGCTGATGTTGGGGAAGAACTGAGCCGCCAGGTCCTCGGGTGCGTCGTCGCTGAGCGCCCCGAGATCGCTCCAGGTCTTGCCCCCGTCGCGGGAGACGCGGTGGTACACCTCGCCGTACGCCGCCAGCTTCGGACGGGGGTTGAGCCCGTAGACGATGTGCAGCGTGCCGTCCTCGGCGACGGCCATCTGCTGCCCGGCGAAGGCCGGCCCGCCCGTGGGGTTGTCCGGGCCGAACGGGGTCGCCTGCGTGGTGGTCCAGTTCTTCCCGTCGTCGGACGACCGGGACAGGAACAGCGCCTGCGCGGTGCGCGGAACGATGTTCACCGCCCCGGCGCCCCACAGGACGTACGCCGTCCCCTCGCCGTCGACCCCGACAACGGTGCCGTTGCGCCCGCCTCGACCGCCGAAATTCGCCGCCTGGTCGGGAGTGGCACCCTTCGTGCCGGCCGGCGGCAGCTCCGGAGGACCACCCCCACCCGGGCCTCCGGGCGGGGGTGGAGTGGCGCTCAGTGCCTGCTGGCGAAGGTCTGCGGAGTCGAAGACCCCGTCCGCGAGGTCCACACCTTCGTCGAAGGTGCGACCCCCGTCCCGGGACACCGCCACCATGGCACCGGGCGGCACCGCATCGGGCGCCTTGAATCCGGGCAACACCTTGCTGAAGGTGAGATACACGACGTCGTCGTCACCACCGCGACGCTCGACGGCGAGGCCCTGCACCGGGCGGAGGTTCTCGGCCTCTTTACCGGTCTTCCCACGGCTGGTACGCACCACCGACGTCTGCCAGGAATCTCCCAGGTCCGCCGACCGCGCCACCAGCACCGCTCCGCCCGCTCGGCTGGACTCTTGCGGCGACCACCCGCCGAGCGCCATGTAGAGCATCCCGCCCCCACCGAAGGCCACGGGCGCCTGGATCACTCCGCCCTGACTCTGCGAGCAGAACGGGTAGTCGGCCGTGTTGGGGGAGCCCTCCGGTTGCGTCCAGGTGGCGCCACCGTCGGCCGACCGGAGCAGGCCGCACCGGCGGGTCAGCAGATCAGCGAAGCCGGCCACCACCCGCAGCGGATTCTCGGGGTCGACGGCAAGCGCCGGGCTGGAGTACATGCGGGTCGGGCTCAGATCGGCGTGTGTCGCGCGAACCGGCTCGGTCAGGCCGCTCGGCTCAGCTGCCTGCGCGGGGCTGGAAAGCAACAGCCCTGCCAGGGTGCCGGCCAGCACTCCAGCGACGCGTCGCGAGGGTGAGATCATCACGGACTCTTCTCTTGGGGTGACGCTGAGACTGATCGGGAGCGGCCGGCCAGCCGGGCCGCAGGAGCACGTCGCCGTGCGCAGCAACACACACCAGCGATGCTGGCGGCTACCGGCTGACCGTGACCTTGGAGGGAGCCGCGCTCCTGCGGCCGGTGGCAAAGACGGTGACCCCGACCGCGAACAGAGCTATGCCAGCCACACCCAGTGAGGCCAGCGCCAGCGTGCCGCCACCAACGGACTCGGTCGTGGCCAGGCTGTCGAGTCGATCGCCCGGCGCGGCGCCCATCGGGGCAGCCACCACCGGCAACGCGCCGGATTCCCCCGGGACCTTGACCAGGGTGCGGGCGGGCACCTGCGTGGGCGTGCCATCTGCAGCGGTCTGGGTGAACACCAACACGTAGTTGCCGGCAGCGGTGCCCGGTGGGATCGTCACCGAGCCGGTGACGCGCTGCTTCACAGGTACGCCGAGTTCTGCCAGCACCGGTCCGTCGAGCGCGTCGAAGCGCACGACGACAGGCTCCTTCTGGCGAAAGTTCGAACCGACGATCTGCACCGATTCGCCAGCCTTCACGGTGTCGGTGCTCAACAACACCGCCGGCCCCGAGACACAGGCCCACGCTCCCGCGGCCAGCGAGACAACGAGCGCGGCGGCGGCAAGCCCCGCGCCGGTCAATCCACGACGAGACGACACAGGCTGGTCCCCCCAACTTTCTTGTACGGCGTGCGGCGAGCGCCACAGCAACGGGGCGAAACGTACGCAGGCGGACCAAGAGGCGCAATAGGTGCACCACACAGTTAGATGTCGGACACAGGTAGAGGTTCGCCGCAGATAGCTGTTTTTGCGGCGACGTGTTCAGTTCAGCGCGCTCGACCGTGGAAAAAGCCTGCTGCAAAGGCTGCGTCGCTGGCCGGTCGTCGACGGAGTGCGCTGAATTCGCTGGGTCGGACCTGGCGTCCCCGCCGGACGACCCGCCGCCAGGACGACCGTCTCCTGGGCACTGACCGCCGCCGGCGGCCGACACCTGCCCGGACCCGGCCGAAGCCTCGATACCCTGCGGCGCACATCCACCGACACAGGGAGAACGCCGCGCGTGAAGGACATCCTCGAGGCCATCCAGTCCGGCGACAGCAAGGCCGTGCAGGGGGTGCCGGTCCCGGAGAGCTACCGCGGCGTCGTCGTCCGCAAGGACGAGATCGGCATGTTCGAGGGCGTCGCGTCGCGCGACAAGGACCCACGCAAGAGCCTGCACGTCGACGAAGTGGCCACCCCGGAACTCGGACCGGGCGAGGCGATCGTCGCGGTCATGGCGTCCTCGGTGAACTTCAACACCGTCTGGACCTCGATCTTCGAGCCGGTGCCGACCTTCGGCTTCCTCGAGCGGTACGGGCGGCTGTCCGAGCTCACGAAGCGGCACGACCTGCCGTACCACGTCGTGGGCTCCGACCTGTCCGGCGTGGTGCTCGCCGTCGGCGCGGGCGTGTCGAAGTGGAAGGCCGGCGACACGGTCGTCGCGCACTGCCTGTCGGTCGAGCTCGAGGACCCACAGGGCCACGACGACACGATGATGGACCCCCAGCAGCGCATCTGGGGCTTCGAGACCAACTTCGGCGGCCTGGCCGAGCTGGCGCTGGTCAAGACCAACCAGCTGATGCCGAAGCCGGCGCACCTGACCTGGGAAGAGGCCGCCGCCCCTGGCCTGGTCAACTCGACCGCCTACCGACAGCTGGTCAGCAAGAACGGCGCGGCGATGAAGCAGGGCGACACCGTCCTGGTCTGGGGCGCCAGCGGCGGGCTCGGGTCCTACGCCACGCAGTACGCCCTGAACGGAGGGGGGATCCCGGTCTGCGTCGTCAGCTCCCCGGAGAAGGCCGAGATCGTCCGGCGGATGGGGGCCGAGCTGGTCATCGACCGCAGTGCCGAGGACTACCGGTTCTGGAAGGACGAGCACAACCAGGACCCCAAGGAATGGCAGCGCTTCGGCAAGAAGATCCGCGAGCTGACCGGCGGCGAGGACATCGACATCGTCTTCGAGCACCCCGGCCGCGAGACCTTCGGCGCGTCGGTGTACGTGACCAGGAAGGGCGGCACCATCACGACCTGCGCGTCGACCAGCGGCTACATGCACCAGTACGACAACCGCTACTTCTGGATGAACCTCAAGCGGATCGTGGGCTCGCACTTCGCGAACTACCGGGAGAGCTGGGAGGCCAACCGGCTCATCGGTAAGGGGCTGATCCACCCGACGCTGTCCAGGACGTACGCCCTGGAGGACACCGGCCAGGCGGCGTACGACGTCCACAAGAACCTGCACCAGGGCAAGGTGGGGGTGCTGTGCCTCGCGCCCGAGGAGGGGCACGGGGTCGAGGACTCGGCGCAGGAGTTCCGGGCCAGGCACGTGGACGCGATCAACCGCTTCCGCGACGTCTGAGCGCGCCGCGCAAGCTTCCGTGTGGCGCTGCGGGTCGGTGGGCGCCGCGGGTGGTAGGACAGCGCCATGAGCCCCGCCGACACCCCGGACGACCTGGTCCCACTGCAGGACAACGCCGACGCCGGTGGGTTCGACGTCGTCTTGCGCGGCTACGACCGCCGACAGGTGGACGACTACCTCGACCGCGTGGAGGTGGCGCTCGGCGATGCCGACGAGCGCCACGCCCAGGACGGTCAGCGGATCACGGCCCTCGAGGAGCATGTCGCGAAGCAGGCAGCGGCGCTGTCCGCTGCCGAGCGGCGCGCCTCGGGCCAGTCCGAGCCAGGGTCGCTGCTCACTGCGCGGCTGGCCGAGATGCTCCGGCTGGCCGAGGAGGAGGCCGCGTCCGTGCGGGCCGAGGCGCGGGGGGACGCCGAGCGGATGGTCGCCGCCGCCAAGCAGCAGGCGGCCCGGGAGAGCACCGAGCGCGACGCCGCGCTGCGCAAGCGCGAGGAGGAGGTGGCCCGCGCGTCCGAGGGCGCCGAGGCGGCCACCCTGCAGGCCCAGCGCGACGTCGAGGCGCTGCGCGCCAAGGCCTCGGCCGACGCGCAGGCGCAGACGCAGGCCGCCGCGCAGGAGGCCCGCACCGTGCGCGACGACGCCCGCAAGGAGGCGGACAAGCTCGTGACGCAGGCCCGCGAGGACGTGCAGGCGCTGCACGAGCAGGCCCGGCGGGAGGCCGCGGCGATGACCGCTGAGGCCCGCCGCCAGGTCGAGGAGCTCTCGGCCCAGCGCGACGCGATCGCCGGGCAGCTGCAGACGCTGCGGGACGCGGTCTCCGCCGCCGTGGCTCCGCTCAGCGGCCCGCCGCGGCAGCCGGGCCCATCGGGTCCGACCCGCGGAACCCGTGACTGACGACGCGCCGGGCTCCCCGCCGGCGCCCGAGGTCGCACGGCAGGTCGAGCAGGTCCGCGAGGTCCAGGGCGCTGTCGAGGAGCAGGCCGGGCAGGCGGAACGCGCGCGGACGGGGGCGATCGACGCGAGACATGCTGCGGAGCAGGCACGAGCCGGTGCGGAGCAGGCACGAGGCGGTGCGGAGCAGGCACGAGGCGGTGCGGAGCAGGCCCGAGCCGGTGCGGTCGCGGCCAGCAGCGCCGCCGTCGACGCTGCGCAGGTGGTCGCGCCGCCGGCGGACCCGCTGCTCGACACCGCCGCGCGCAGGATCGAGGCCGCCGTCGACGAGGACAACCCCTACGGCGTGCCCGGGCGGCCGTTGTCCAGTCGCTCACCGTTCCGGATCGCGTTCACGGGGGCGCTCGGGATCGCGCTCGCGTACGGGCTGGTGAAGGCGCTGATCGCGGTGCAGGGCGTGCTGGTCCTGCTGCTGACGGCCGCCTTCCTCGCGATCGGCCTCAACCCTGCGGTGGAAGCCCTGGAGCGCCGTCAGATGCGGCGCGGCTTCGCGGTCGGGCTGGTGCTGCTGGCGATGCTGCTGTTCTTCGTCGGCTTCGGCTTCGCAGTCGTCCCGCCGATCGTCGAGCAGGCACAGGAGTTCGCCGCGCGCGCTCCGGGCTACGTCGCACAACTGCAGGACAACGAGCGGATCGCCGCCGTGGACGAGCGGTTCGGCCTGCTGGAGCGGGCCCAGGGCATGCTGAACGATCCCGGACGCCTCGGCGTCAGCGCGGCGGGCGGCGTGCTGGGCGTCGGCAAGGTCGTCTTCGGCGCCTTCTTCAGCGCCCTGACCGTGCTGATCGTGACGCTTTACTTCCTGTCGAACCTGCCCTCGATCAAGGCCAACGCCTACCGCCTCGTGCCCCGCACCAGGAGGGCGCGGGTGGGCCTGCTGACGGACGAGATCCTCAGCCGGGTCGGGAGCTACGTGGCCGGCGCGGTGACGATCGCCGCGCTCGCCGCCAGCCTGACGTACCTGCTGCTGCGGGTGCTCGGCGTCGACTACGCCGTCGCGCTGGCGATGGTCGTGTTCCTCACCGGGCTCATCCCGCTGATCGGCGCGACGATCGGCGCCGTCGTCATCACCACGGTCGCGCTGTTCACCTCGGTGCAGGCCGGGCTGATCGTCGCCGTCTACTACCTCGTCTACCAGCAGGTCGAGAACTACGTCCTCTATCCGCGGATCATGCAGCGCTCGGTGAACGTCTCGCCCGCGGCGACCGTGGTCGCCGTGCTGGTGGGCGGCTCGCTGCTGGGGGTGCTGGGAGCGCTGCTGGCCATCCCGATCGCCGCGGCCGTGCAGCTGGTCCTGCAGGAGGTCGTCGCACCGCGTCAGGACGCGGTCTGACGCCGACGGACGACCCCGGCGGGAGTCTGCCCCGCCGTCATCCTGCCGGTCGGGCCGACGCTCCTGCGCTGTCCCCGTACGTCCTGGGCAGGGGATGGGCGGCGGGCGCCACCCGCCGGACGACCTCGTCGAGCACCCGTTCGGTGTGGCCGACGAACAGGTGCTTGGCGCCGTCGACCGCGACGACCTCGCACTGCGGCACGGCGGCAAAGCGGTTCCGGGCCTCGGCCGGCCGCAGGAAGTCGTCGTGCTCCGGGACGAGCGCCGTCAGCGGCTTGCCGGAGGCGGCCCAGCCCGCGAGGTCCGACGGCTGCGAGTAGCGCAGCGGCGGGCTGATCAGGACCGCGCCCGCGACGGAGGGGTCGCAGCCGTACATGAGCACGAGGTCGGTACCGAACGACCAGCCCAGCAGCCAGATCGCCGGCAGGTCCTCCGCCTCGCAGAAGTCCAGCGCGGCGGCCACGTCGAACTTCTCACCCACCGCGTCGTCGAACTGCCCGGAGCTGGTGCCGCGTGGGCTGGTCGTGCCGCGGGTGTTGAAGCGCAGCACTGCGAGACCCGCCAGCGCAGGCAACCGGTAGCTGGCCTTCCTGAGCAGGTGGCTGTCCATGAAGCCGCCCTGCGTCGGCAACGGGTGCAGGCAGATCACCGTCGCGACCGGCGGCCGGTCGGCCGGCAGGGCCAGCTCCCCCACCAGTTCGAGGCCGTCGGCGGTGTGCAGCACGACGTCCCGCCGCTCGGCCGGCAGCACGGTGTTGGCGCGGATGTCGGGCATGGTTGTCGACCCTACTGACCCCCTCCTTGCGTCATGCTGAGAGGAGCATCTTGCGCGGGGCGCAGCATGACGTAAGCCGGAGGGTGGGGGGTCAGCCGTAGCGGGGGGCGTTCTTGGAGCGGTGCACCTTCACGCCGCGGCGGCCGCGGGCGTCCCAGCACGCGGTGTGCCAGTGCCGCCGGTCGTCCGGCCTCCCCTGCGGCCACGCCACGACGTGCGGCGAGCCTGGGCGCAGCTCCTGGTCGCATCCCGGGCAGCGGTAGACCCGCGGGCTCGACGTGCCGGCCACCCGGCGTACGACGTGCCCGTCCTCCACCTGCTCGCCGACCGGCGGTCGCGGTGTCCCCTCGTCGTCGTCGTGCTTGAGCGCGTCCAAGGCTGCCGCGCGCATCGCCGCGCGCCGCGAACCCCTGGCCATCAGCTACTTCCGGGCGTAGTCGCGGAAGCCGCGGCCGGTCTTGCGGCCGAGGTAGCCGGCACGGACGAGGTGCTCGAGCATCGGCGCCGGCACGTCGCCCGGCTCACGGAACTCGTCGAACAGCGTCCGCTGGATCGCCAGTGTGACGTCGAGCCCGACCACGTCCATCAGCGCGAACGGCCCCATCGGGTGGCCGCAGCCCTTGGTCATGGCGAAGTCGATGTCGTCGATGGTCGCGTAGTGCGCCTCGAGCATCTTGACGGCGTCGTTGAGGTAGGGGAACAGCAGCGCGTTGACGATGAAGCCGGCCCGGTCGCCGCAGAGCACGGCGTGCTTGCGCGTCTTCGCGCAGACCTCGACGACGGTCGCCACGACGTCGTCGGCGGTGGTCACGGTCGGCACCACCTCGACGAGCTTCATCATCGTCGCCGGGTTGAACCAGTGCATGCCGACGACGTCCTGCGGACGCGAGGTGGCCTGCGCGCACTCGATGACCGGCAGGCTCGAGGTGGTCGTGGCCAGGATCGCGCCCGGCTTCAGCACCTCGTCGAGCGCGGAGAACAGCGCCTTCTTGATGGTCAGGTCCTCGACGACGGCCTCGACCACCAGGTCGCAGTCGGCCAGATCGTCCAGCGACGTGGTGCCGGTGATCCGAGCGAGCGTTGCGTCGCGCTCCTGCTCCGTCAACTTGCCGCGCTGCAGGGCCTTGTCGAGCGAGGCCTCGATCTTCTTCCGCACCGCCGCGACCTTGTCCTCGCCCCGGGCGCGGAAGATTACGTCGTAACCGCTCTTGGCGCACACCTCGACGATGCCGCCGGCCATCGTGCCGGTGCCGATGACACCGATCCGCTGGACGGGGCGTGGGCTGCCAGTGGTGGTCGTCGGGGTGGCGTGGTCGGCGACGGTCTCCGGCGAGTCCGGCGCGGCGTAGGTGTAGATGCCACGGCCGCTCTTGCGGCCGAGAAGCCCCGCCGTGACGTACTGCTTGAGCAGCGGCGCCGGCGCGTGCCGGTGGTCGCGGGACTGCGTGTACATCGTCTCGAGGATCTCGTACGCGCTGTCCAGGCCGATCAAATCGAGCAGCGCCAGCGGGCCCATCGGGTGGCCGGTGCCGAAGCGCATGGCGGCGTCGATGTCCTCGCGCGAGGCGTACTTGCTCTCGTACATCCGCAGCGCGTTGTTGAGGTAGCCGAACAGCAGGGCGTTGGCGATGAAGCCGGCCCGGTCACCGGCCGTGGCGCCGGTCTTGCCGACCTGCTCGACCAGCGCCTGCACGTCCTCGACGACGGACGGGTCGGCGACGACCGTCCGCACGACCTCCACCAGGCCCATGACCGGAGCCGGGTTGAACCAGTGCAGCCCGACGACCCGGCTCGGCCGGTGCGTACCCGTGGCGAGCTCGGTGACGGACAGCGCGGAGGTGTTGGTGGCCAGCACGGCCTCCTCCGGCAGCAGCGCGTCGAGCTGCGCGAACAGCTCCCGCTTGAGCTCCATGCGCTCGGGGATCGCCTCGATCACGAGGTCGCAGTCCTGGACAGCCGTGAGGTCGGTGCCCGTACGGATGCGGCCGAGGATCGCGTCGACCTCGTCCCGCGTGAGCTTGCCCTTGGCGAGCGCGCGACCGGTCGACGCGGTGAGGTGGGAGTGCGCCCGCTCGAGCCCGGCCTGGTCCACCTCGACCCCGACGACGCCCAGACCGGAGCGGGCGAGCACCTCCGCGATGCCCGCGCCCATGGTCCCGAGACCGACCACGCCCACCTTGTTGAACTCGCGCGCCACGGCATCCCCTTTGTCCTCGAGCCGCATCCGCGGCGGGAACCGCGAGTGTCCCAGCCTGCTGGAACGCGACCCGCGGGGGGTGCGGCGGTCAGCCGCGGCCGCGCTCCGCCTTCGCCGGTCGGGCCGCCTTGGCCGATCGGGCCGCCTTGGCCGGCCGGGACACCTTTGCCGGCCGCTCCACCTTTGCCGGGCGCTCCACCTTCGCCGGCCGCTCCACCTTCGCCGGGCGCTCCACCTTCGCCGGGCGCTCCACCTTCACCGGGCGCTCCACCTTCACCGGCCGCTCCACCTTCACCGGCCGCTCCACCTTCACCGGCCGCTCCACCTTCACCGGCCGGGGCTTGGCCGGCCGGTCCGCCGCCTCGCGCGGCTTCTCGCTGCCGGTGGCCGGAACCGCCCGTGACCGCTGCCGCTGGGCCGCCACCACCTTCGGGGACTCCGTCTTGGGCCGCGACGTGAGCGGCGGGGCTGCAGGGCGTGACGGCACCGCACCGTCCACGGGCCCGGGTGCCGGTGCGGCCGGTGCGGGCGAGGTGGCCGGCACCGGCACCTCACGCACCCACTCGTCCCGTGTCCGCAGCGCCGGGCGTCCGTGCCCGCGGCGTTCCTCGTCCTCCCTCCTGCGCGGCGTCGGAGACGGCACCACGGACGAGCGGCTCCCACCGGTCGGAGCAGCCGCCCGGGCGCCGGTGGAGGTCGCGCCGGATCCGGCGGCCAGCCGCAGCTCGGGGTCGGCCTCGAGCAGCGTCGCGTTGGCGCCCTGCCAGTAGGAGGTGCGGCCCATCGCGCCGGCCCAGCTCAGCGACAGGTGCACATGGTCTGTATGCGCGTTGGCCCCGTTGTAGGGCCTCCAGCCACGATCGGCGCTGTACGCCGACCAGATCTGGCGGTCCCAGATCATGTACATGACGCCCAGCCGGCGCGCCAGCGCGTGCCGGTTCCCGGACGTGTCGGTGGCCAGCAGCTGGCCGAGCACGCTCTCGGCAGCAGCCCGCTCGGCGGGAACACCGATGTTGACGCCCCAGTCGAAGGCTCGCCCCTCCTTGTGCTCGGAGACACCGCGCGCCGAGCACGTCCGGGAGACACCGAGGCTGCGGGTGTTCGGGTGAGTACGCAGGAGCAGGTCACGCAGTGCCGTCGTGCCGGGCTTGGCGACCGGGTCGCAGACGCGCTGTGGGTCGTAGGCCGCGTAGGGGTCGATGCCCTTCACCTGTGGCACCGAGAAGCCGCGGGCCGTGGCGGCGGGTCGGGCCGCCAGGGTGCGTGATGCCGGTCGGGCGCGCGGTGCCGACGCCGCCTGGCCCTCGTGCTTCTCCCCCTCGTGCGCCTCGCCCTCGTGCGCCTCGCCCTCGTGCGCCTCGCCCTCGTGCTCCTGCTCCAGGTCGTGCTCGTCGCTCAATGCCGGGACGGACGCCAGCGCCCACGCAGCGCCGGTCCAGCGCGCCTCGAAGCCCATGTAGGCGTACGACGCCTCCTGACACACGACCAGCCCGTTGACGGCAGTGGTGGTGTCCTCCGGTGCGGAGCCCACCGGCTCGACGTGGCCGCCGACGGAGAATTCCCCCGCGAGCGGCACCGACCAGCGCACTCGCAGCCGGTCAGCCGGGCAGAAGCGGGTGCTGTCGTCGCCGTCGCCGCGGACGGGGACGGCGTCGAGCGCCGCCGCGAGCTGCAGTGCACTGCGTTCGAGCCCCGCACGGCCGCGCTCGGCACTGCCGGCCGGCAGCGGCGTACGCCCCACCTCCGCAGCCGCGACCAGCGGCACCGGCTGCTCCAGCTCCTTGCCGGCGGCGAAACCGACGAGCGAACCGCCGAGCAGCGCGGAGCAGACGGTGACGATCAGCGTCCTGCGGCGCAGGAGTCGGGACATGGAGCAACCTCGGCACGATCGGACGGACGCACCCGATGTGCGCCCTTGTCCTTGTCGTCACCGATGTCCGTTGCTGTTGCCCCGATCGGGTGAACCGTCGCCGGGGGACCGCAGCTGACCTTCGGCGCTGTCGCTCCGGCGGCAGAGCCCGCCGCACACCCGTGACGGTGCACGCCTCAGAACAGCGTCGGGGTGCTCGGGTCCATGCCGCGCAGACCGTCGTAGTCCAGTTGCACGCAGGTGATCCCACGGTCCGCGGCCAGCACCTTGGCCTGCGGCTTGAAGCTCTGCGCGGCGAGCACGCCCCTGACCTCGCCGAGCACGGTCGAGACGCGCTGCAGGTAGCGGGTGAGCTGCTCCACACCGTCGATCTCGGCGTGCCGCTTCACCTCGACGAGCACGTGGGCACCGGTGTCGTCCCGGACCAGCAGGTCGACCGGCCCGATGTCGGTGAAGTACTCCCGCTGCACCAGCGTCCAGCCTGCACCGAGCACCTCGCAGCGCTCGGCCAGCAGCTCCTGCAGGTGCTTCTCCACGCCGTCCTTGACCAGTCCCGGGTCGGTGCCGAGCTCGTGCGAGACGTCCGAGAGCACCTCCTCGACGGTGATCACCAGCTGTTCGCCGGCCTTGTTGGTCACCGTCCAGACCCCGTCGCGATCGATGGTGCTGCACGGAGGGCTCATCCACATCAGCGGCTTGTAGGCCCGGTCGTCGGCGTGGATCGACACCGATCCGTCGGCCTTCACCAGCAGCAGCCGGGTCGCCATCGGCAGGTGGGCAGTCAGCCGGCCGACGTAGTCGACCGAGCAGGTCGCGAGGACGAGGCGCATGCCCGGTGAGCGTAGGCCCTGCCGAATGTGATGTAGCTCACATCCCCGAACGTGAGCGCCGTCACGTCCGGTACGGATAGCTTTGTCCCTCTGCCGACCGACCGTTACAAGGAGGCTCCCCTTGCGCCCTGATCTCCTGCTCGCGCACACCGAACTCAGCCGCCGCGCCGCCCTCGGCCTGGCCGGCAAGGCCGCGGCGACAGCGGCCCTGGCCAGCACCGCGCTCGGCACCGCGGCACACGCCGACGAGCCGCGGCGAAGCCGCACCGCCGGCGGAAAGCGGCGCAACGACGACGACTACGACGACCAGATGTTCGACGTCGATCACGCCGAGGACGGCGGATGGGCCCCGAGCCGGTACGGCGCCGGCGACCAGCGGGGCACGTTCAACGAGGTCACCCCGGAGAAGACCGCCGCCGCACTGGGCCTGATCACCGGCCGCAAGGCGACCAAGACCTACAACCTGGGCGAGCTGCTCACCAACGGGATTCCCGCCTACATCACCGACCCGCCGCGGGACTACCAGCAGCGGCTGACCGTCCTGGGCTACCAGCCGCCGGAGGGCTTCGAGGAGGGTGGCGGCATCCTGCAGAGCACCGAGCCGCTCGCCGCCAACCGGGTGAGCATCCACGAGGAGCGCTTCGAGCCGGGGTTCACCTACCAGATCGCCACCCAGCTGGACAACCTCAACCACCTCGGCGTCGGCGCGACGTTCTACAACGGCTTCCAGGGCCCGGACATCGCCGAGCCGTGGGGCACTTCGAAGCTCGGCAACGAGCACATGGGGCCGATCGTCACCCGCGGCGTGCTGCTCGACATCCTCGGCCTGAAGCTCGAGGCCGGCGACGAGGCCGCGCTGAGCACCAACACCGCCGGGGAGCCCACCCTGTTCGACTCCTACCGGATCACGCTCGAGGACATCCGTGCCGCGATGGAGCGCGGCCGCATCAGGAGCATCGAGCCGGGCGATGTCGTGCTCTTCCGTACGGGCTGGAACAAGGTCGTCGGCGAGCGGGAGCGCTACCTGTCCGCCGAGCCGGGGATCTACCTGCGCGAGGCCCGCTGGCTGGCGGCCCGCCGGCCGGCCATCGTCGGTTCGGACGCCTGGGGCTTCGAGCTGCTCGGGAACGAGGACGTCATCGAGGCCGCCTTCCCGGTGCACCAGGAGCTGCTGGCCAAGGAGGGCATCAGGATCGGCGAGGCCATCATCACCGACGAGCTCGCTGCCGACGGCGTCCATGAGTTCGTCTACCTCTACACA
This sequence comes from Mycobacteriales bacterium, assembly GCA_040902655.1. Classification (NCBI taxonomy): domain Bacteria; kingdom Bacillati; phylum Actinomycetota; class Actinomycetes; order Mycobacteriales; species Mycobacteriales bacterium. Next base: position 238,262 of record JBBDWV010000052.1, on the reverse strand, counting down.
CCGCAGTACGCCAAGGGTGCGACGGCGGGAAGCTCGCCGCCCGCTGCGCTGGCCCAGCCCAAGCGCTGAGGCCCGGCTCCCCGGCCGGCCGAGCGGTCGGCCGGGAGCCGCGGTGCGGGTCAGCGGTGACGGGTCAGCGGTGACGGGTCAGCCGCGGTCGCAGGTCAGTCCTGCAGTGACGCCAGCCCGTTCGCGGCGCGGACGACCTCCACCACCGAACGCAGGATGTCGGTCAGCTCGAAGTCCTTGGGGGTGTAGACCGCCGCGACGCCCTGCTCCTTCAGCCGCCGCGCGTCACCGTCCGGGATGATGCCGCCGACGACCACCGGCACGTCGCCGACGCCGGCCTCGCGCAGGCCGGCGAGCACTGCCGGGACCGCGTCCATGTGCGAGCCGGACAGGATCGACAGCCCGATCACGTGCACGTCCTCCTCGACGGCGGCCGCCACGATCTGCCCTGCGGTCAGCCGGATGCCCTGGTAGACGACCTCGAAGCCGCAGTCGCGGGCGCGTACGGCGATCTGCTCCGCGCCGTTGGAGTGGCCGTCGAGGCCGGGCTTGCCGACGAGGAAGCGCAGCCGGACGCCCATCTCCTCACCGGTCTGCCGGACCGCCTCGCGCACGGCCGCGATCGCGCTGCCGGCTGTCCCTGATCCTGCGGCGACGGCGCCGGAGACGCCAGTCGGCGCGCGGTACTCGCCGAACACCTCGCGCAGCGCGCCGGCCCACTCCCCCGTCGTGACGCCGGCCCTGGCGCAGGCGACGGTGGCGGTCATCAGGTTGTTCTCCGTCTTGGCAGCATCACGCAGCCCGCGCAGCGCCTCGTCGACGGCCGCCGCGTCGCGCTGCGCGCGCCAGGCGCGCACCGCCTCGATCGCCTGCTGCTCGACCTCCGGGTCGACCGTGAGGATGGCCTTGTCGATGTCGGCCGTGAGCGGGTTCGGCTCGGTGGAGGTGAACCGATTGACCCCCACCACGACGTCCTCGCCGGCCTCGATCCGGCGCCGTCGCTCCGCGTGCGAGGAGACCAGCGCGCTCTTCATGTAGCCGGACTCGACGGCCGCGACCGCTCCGCCCATCGCCTGCACCCGGTCGATCTCGTCGCGCACCTGTTGCTTCAGCGAGGCCACCTTGCCCTCGACGACCACCGAGCCGGTGAACAGGTCGTCGTACTCCAGCAGGTCGGTCTCGAAGGCGAGCACCTGCTGGAAACGCAACGACCACTGCTGGTCCCACGGCCGCGGCAGGCCGAGCGCCTCGTTCCACGCGGGCAGCTGCACGGCGCGGGCGCGGGCGTCCTTGGACAGCGTCACGCCGAGCATCTCGAGCACGATGCGCTGCACGTTGTTCTCCGGCTGCGCCTCGGTCAGGCCGAGCGAGTTGACCTGCACGCCGTAGCGGAAGCGCCGGTGTTTGGGGTCCTGCACGCCGTAGCGCTCGAGCAGCAGCTCGTCCCAGAGCTGCGTGAAGGCCCGCATCTTGCACAGCTCCTCCACGAAACGCACGCCGGCGTTGACGAAGAAGGAGATGCGGGCGCAGACCTCGCCGAAGCGCTCCTCGGGCACCTGCCCCGCGGCCTGAACCGCGTCGAGGACGGCGATCGCGGTGCACAACGCGTACGAGATCTCCTGCACCGGCGTGGCGCCGGCCTCCTGCAGGTGGTAGCTGCAGATGTTGATCGGGTTCCACTTGGGGATCTCGGTGACCGTGTAGGCCACCATGTCGGTGATCAGCCGCAGCGACGGGCCGGGCGGGAAGACGTAGGTCCCACGCGAGAGGTATTCCTTGATGATGTCGTTCTGCGTGGTGCCGGCGAGTTGCTGGGCGTCAGCGCCCTGCTCCTCCGCGACCGCCTGGTAGAGCGCGAGCAGCCACATGGCGGTGGCGTTGATGGTCATCGAGGTGTTCATCGTGTCGAGCGGGATTGCGTCGAACAGCGCCCGCATGTCGCCCAGGTGCGTCACCGGCACGCCGACCTTGCCGACCTCGCCGCGGGCCAGCTCGTCGTCGGGGTCGTAGCCGGTCTGCGTCGGCAGGTCGAAGGCCACCGACAGGCCGGTCTGCCCCTTTTCGAGGTTGCGCCGGTAGAGGGCGTTGCTGTCCTTGGGCGTCGAGTGGCCCGCGTAGGTGCGCATCACCCAGGGCTTGTCCCGCGTCGGGCGCGGCGTTTCCGCGGGGACGCCCGGCACTTCAGAACCGATCGACTGCACCTGCTCCGTCATGGATCCAGCGTACGGCGGGGCCCGCGAGCCTCGCCCGGGCCGCCCGCGGGTGCGGGGCGGCAGGTGGCAGGTCGGAGGCGCCCGCGGGTCAGCCGCCGAGCTGCCCGGCCCGCCCGGCCCGCCCGGCCCGCCCGGCCGCCCGGCCCGGTGATCTTCTCCAGACTGGATCCGCAGCCGACACGCCGGCGCGTTGCCTGCCGATCCAGACGGCAGAAGATCATCGGCGGGTGCGGGGCGGCAGGTGGCAGGCCGGAGGCGCCCACGGCTCCATCCGCAGCGGCCGGGCGCGCGGGGCGGGGTGGCAGCCGGCCGGCGCCCCGAGCGCGGCCAGGCCGGCCCGGTCGCCGGCGCCGAACTGCGACTCGCTGTTCGTGGTCTGCGGGTACATCACCTGCGTCGGGTCGAGGACGTGGCCGAGACCGACGGCGTGCGTGAGCTCGTGCAGCAGCACCTCGCCGTCGGTGGTGCCGGCGCCGAAGCCCGAGGCCAACCGGCGGGTGGCGTCCAGCACCACCTGGCCGGTGACGAGGGACGGCCCGTCCCGGTTCGGCACGGCAACCGCGACGGCGACGCCCTGGGTGCCGTCGCCGATCGCCAGGTCGGTCGAGTCCGGGGGCACCCAGCCGATCAGCAGCGGCGCCCAGCGCTCGCCGTAGCGTTCGGGCTGGAAGGCTGCCCGTGCACGGGAGGGCAACTCGTCGGTCTCGCCCTCGTCGACGAAACGCAGTCCGCTGGCGGCCGACAGCCGGCGCAGCGCCTCGGCGAGATCCCGACGGCCGGCGTCGGGGATCCAGCCGGCCTGGACGACGAAGCCGATCGGCCTGCACGGGTCCCAGCGCGCCGGCCGGCCGCGCTCGTCGACGTAGGTGGGCCCCCAGCCGGCCGCGGCGGACGCCGGCTGCTCGACCGTGATCACGGTGCCGTCGCCTGAGGCGGCAGCGCGGTGGCTGGCGACGGCGCCAACGGCCACCGTCAGCGTGAGCAGGCACAGCAGCACGACGAGCCTCGACCTGGGGCGGCGCCTCGGCGCGGCCACCGCACCGACGGCAACCGGCGCCCAGTACCCGTCCATGAACAGACGATCGGCAATGCAGGCCGCGTTCTGGACCGCCCGCGAGCGCTGTCCCGGCAGCGGCGCGGGGATCGGTGCACACTGGGGCCACGCCCGCGCCGGAGGAGTCACCGTGATCGTGTCGAGCTACCACCACCTGGTCGCCCCGCTCGTCGCGGCCGGGGCGCTGGCCGTGATCCTGCTCCTGTGCCGGTGGGTCTTCTCGACGGCGGACCGCGACCGGCGCAACGCCCGCCGCGCGGCGGCGCCCCCTGCCGCACGGGGCGGCGACTACGGACTGCTTGTGCCGGTGGCGACGGTCCGTACGGCCGACGACGCCGAGATGCTGCGCGCGGTCCTGCGCGAGGCGGGCATCCGGTGCACGGTCGCGGCCGACGCCGACGGCGCTGACGTCCTGGTCTTCCGCACGGACGTGCTGCGCGCCCGGGAACTGGTGGCCAGCTGAGCCGGTCCCCTAGTAGCCCAGCCAGGGCTGGTCGGGAACGACCTCTCGACGCACGTCGGCACCGAGCGCGACCAGCTTCTCGACGAACCCCTCGTAGCCGCGGTCGATGTGCTGCACCTCCCCCACCTCGGTCATGCCGTCCGCGACCAGCCCGGCCAGGACCAGCCCGACACCGGCCCGGATGTCGTGCGCCGTGACGGGGGCACCGGACAGCTGCTGCTTGCCGCGCACCACCGCATGATGGCCCTCCGTGCGGACGTCTGCCCCCAGCCGGCGCAGCTCGTCGACGTACATCCAGCGCGACTCGAAGACGTTCTCAGTGATCATCGCGGTGCCCTCGGCGATCGCGTCGAGCGCCAGCAGCATCGGCTGCAGATCGGTGGGCAGCCCCGGATAGGGCAACGTCACCAGGTCCACGGCCCGCGGCCGCTCGGTCATCGTCACCCGGAAGCCGCCCGGTTCCGGCTCGACCACGGCGCCGGCGTCGACCAACTTGTCCAGTGGGACCTCGAGGTGCTCGGGCCGCCCGCCACGCACGAACACCTCCCCCCGGGTCATCACCGCCCCGATCGCCCAACTGCACGCCACGATGCGGTCGGCCACGGTCTCGTGCTCGACCGGCCGCAGCCCCTCGACACCCTCGATCTCCAGCGTGCTGCTGCCCACGCCGCCGACCTGTGCGCCCATCGCCTGCAGCATCCGGCACAGATCGACGATCTCGGGCTCCCGCGCGGCGTTGTCGATGACCGTCGTGCCCTTGGCCAGCACCGATGCCATCAGGAGATTCTCGGTTGCCCCGACGCTGGGGAAGTCCAGCCAGACCGAGGCACCGCGCAGCCGGGCGGCGCGGGCGACGACGTAGCCGTGCTCGATCTCTACCTCGGCCCCCAGCTTGACCAGACCGGCCATGTGCATGTCGAGCGGCCGGCTGCCGATCGCGTCGCCGCCCGGCAGCGCCACCTTGGCCTCGCCACAGCGGGCCACCAGCGGGCCGAGCACCGCGATCGAGCCGCGGATCCGGCGTACCAGGTCGTAGTCGGCCTCGTGCCCGAGCCGGGCCGGGACATCAATGGCGACACGCCCGGCTGCGACGTCGACCGAGCAGCCCAGCCGCCCGACCAGCTGCGACATGACCGGCACGTCCAGAATGTTCGGGACGTTGGTCAGCGTCGTCCGGCCCTCGGCCAGCAGCGCGGCCGCCATCAGTTTCAGCACGCTGTTCTTGGCGCCGGTGACGGAGACCTCGCCCGCGAGTCGGGCACCGCCCATGACGAGGAACCGCTCCATCCGGTCAGTCTAGGGAGGCGCTGCCGAAGGCGGTGCTGCGTGCTCCTTTGCGGAGCCCGAGCCGGTGCGGCCCCGTTAGGCTGCGGCTCATGGCCGTTCACCTCACCCGCATCTACACCAAGACCGGCGACGACGGGACGACCGCGCTCGGCGACATGAGCCGGGTGAGCAAGACCGACCCGCGCATCGAGGCCTTCGCCGACGTGAACGAGGCCAACGCCGCGCTCGGCGTCGCGCTCGCGCTGGGCGAGCTGTCCGAAGAGCTGCGGGCGCTGCTGCGCCAGGTGCAGAACGACCTGTTCGACGTCGGCGCCGACCTCTGCACGCCCGTGGTGCCGGACCCGCAGTGGACGCCGATCCGGGTGACCGCTGACTACACCGAGCGCCTGGAGCAGGCCTGCGACCGCTACAACGCCGACCTGCCGAAGCTGGACAGCTTCATCCTGCCCGGCGGCACGAGCGGCTCGGCGCTGCTTCAGGTCGCGCTGACGGTCGTACGGCGGGCCGAGCGCCGGACCTGGGCGCTGCTCGAGGCCGAGCCGCAGGCGACCCATCAGGAGCCGGTGCTCTACCTCAACCGGCTGTCCGACCTGCTGTTCATCCTGTCGCGGGTCGCCAACGGCGGCGACGATGTGAAGTGGGTCCGCGGCGCCGGCCGGACCGGGTAGGGCCGCGCCGCACCGGGACCGCCCACCGGCGAACGTCGCGCTGATCCACGCGGAGTTGCAGGTGGTTCGCGCGTTCAGAACCACCTGAAAGTTCGCGTGGATCACCAGAGTGGGAGCGGAGTACGCCGGCCGGGCCGAGCGCTAGACCGGCAGCGTGGCGCCGGGCGGCCGGGCCTCCAGCCAGGCCAGGAAGCCGGTGACGGCGGCGCAGCTCATCGCCAGCTCGACCGGCTGCCCCTGCACCTGGCACTCGAGCACCGCGGCGCCCTGCAGCAGCGCCCGGTGCTCGCCGCCCGACGGCTCGCGCCGCCGCACGACCTGCAGGCTGCGCCGCGAGTAGCGCCGCCGGGGCCGCGGCGCCAGGCTGAACACGCGGTACCAGAGCAGCTCGTCGTCGACGAACCGCCCGACGCCGTTGACCCAGCCGCGGCCGTGGCCGGGCGCCTTCAGCCGCAGTGACAGCTCGATCGTGCCGCCGGCGCGCTGCAGGCCGACGCGGCGCAGCAGGCCGGCGCCCACGACGAGCACGACGAGGACGGCCAGCGAGAGCAGGACCTGTGCTGCGCTCACGCCGGGTAGCGGCCGTCGGGCTCTGCGTCCGTGGGACTACGCCGGCTGCCCGGCAGCACGCAGGCGGCTCTCGGCCCGGCGCTGCGCCGCGACATCCTGCTCACCGCGCGCCCGGTCCAGCGCGGCCCGGGCCCGGCCCGCGTCGATGTCCTGCGCCAGCTCCGCCACCTCGGCCAGGATCGTGACGCCCTCGTCGGTCACCGAGAGAAAGCCTCCGTGGACCGCGGCGAACAGCTGCGCGCCGTCGGGCTGGTAGACGGTGACCACGGCACCCTCGGCGAGCTGGCCGAGCAGGGGCGCGTGACCGGGCAGCACGCCGATCTCACCCTCGGTGGTACGCGCGGTCACCTGGGTCGCCTCGCCGCTCCACACCTCACGCTCGACCGAGACCAGCTCGACGTGCAGCTCCGCCACTTTCACTCCTTCTCGTACGTATGGGGCCGGGTCTACGAGCCGAGCGCCTTGGCCTTCTCCTCGACGTCCTCGATGCCGCCGCACAGGAAGAACGCCTGCTCGGGGATGTGGTCGTACTCGCCCTCGGTCAACTTCTTGAACGAGGCGATGGTCTCCTCGATCGGGACGAACTTGCCGGGCTGGCCGGTGAAGGCCTCCGCGACGAAGAACGGCTGCGACAGGAAGCGCTGGATCCGGCGGGCCCGGTTGACCAGGACCTTGTCCTCCTCGGCGAGCTCGTCGATGCCGAGGATGGCGATGATGTCCTGCAGGTCCTTGTAACGCTGCAGGATGCGCTGCACCTCACGGGCGACGCTGTAGTGCTCTTCACCGACGAACCGCGGGTCCAGGATCCGGCTGGTCGAGTCCAGCGGGTCGACGGCCGGGTAGATGCCGAGCTCGGAGATGGCGCGCGAGAGCACCGTCGTGGCGTCCAGGTGGGTGAAGGTGGTATGCGGCGCCGGGTCGGTGATGTCGTCGGCCGGCACGTAGATCGCCTGCAGCGAGGTGATCGAGTGTCCACGCGTGGAGGTGATCCGCTCCTGGAGCACGCCCATCTCGTCGGCCAGCGTCGGCTGGTAGCCGACGGCGCTGGGCATCCGGCCGAGCAGGGTGGACACCTCGGAGCCGGCCTGGGTGAAGCGGAAGATGTTGTCGATGAACAGCAGCACGTCCTGCTTCTGCACGTCGCGGAAGTACTCCGCCATCGTCAGTGCGGACAGCGCGACGCGCAGCCGGGTGCCCGGCGGCTCGTCCATCTGACCGAAGACCAGCGCGGTGTCGGCGATGACGCCGGACTCGGTCATCTCCCCGAACAGGTCGTTGCCCTCGCGGGTGCGCTCGCCGACGCCGGCGAACACCGAGACGCCGGAGAACTCCTTGGCGACGCGGTAGATCATCTCCTGGATGAGCACGGTCTTGCCGACGCCGGCACCACCGAACAGGCCGATCTTGCCACCGGCGACGTAGGGCGCGAGCAGGTCGATGACCTTGATGCCGGTCGGGAAGATCTCGGTCTTGCTCTCCAGCTGGTCGAAGGCCGGCGAGGGCCGGTGGATCGGCCAGTAGGTGTCGGCGTCGACGCTCTCGACGTCCAGCGGCTGCCCGAGGGCGTTGAAGACGTGCCCCTTGGTCGCGTCACCGACCGGGACCATGATCGGCGAACCGGTGTCGGTGACGTCGGCGCCGCGCACGAGGCCGTCGGTCGGCTGCATCGCGATCGCGCGGACGAGGTTGTCGCCGATGTGCTGCGCGACCTCGAGCGTCAGCGTCGACGTCGTCTCGCCCATCGTGCGGTCGACCTCGAGCGCGTTGTAGATGGCCGGCATCGCGTCGGGCGGGAACTCGACGTCGACGACGGGGCCGATGACGCGAGCGACCCGGCCGGTGCCGCCGGCCTCGGGGGCGGCAGCGGGGCTGTCGGCGGTGAGGGTCATGACGTTTCCTCTTCCTGGCTCGGGTCTGGTGCGGGCGTGGCGGGTGGGAGCAGGGTCAGGCGTCTTCGAGCGCGGTGGCGCCGCCGACGATCTCGCTGATCTCCTGGGTGATCTCGGCCTGCCGGGCCGAGTTCGCCGCTCGGGTGAGCGACTTGATGAGCTCGTCCGCGTTGTCGGTCGCGGCCTTCATCGCGCGGCGCCGGGAGGCCGACTCCGATGCCGCGGACTCCAGCATGGCCGCGTAGACGCGGGTCTGCACGTAGCGCGGCAGCAGCGTGTCGAGCAGGGCTGCGGGGTCGGGCTCGAACTCGTACAGCGGGAGCACGAAGTCCTCCGGCGGCGCCTCGTCGGACTCCTCGACCACCAGTGGCAGGATCCGGTTCGCCACCGCCCGCTGGGTCAGCGCCGAGACGTACTCGGTGTGCACGACGTGGATCTCGCCGGTGCCCCCCTCCTCCTCGGTACGCAGAAAGGAATCGATGAGCGCGTCGGCCACCTCGCGGGCGTCCTCGTAGGTCGGCTGTTCCGAGAAGCCGGTCCAGGACTGCTCGATATGCCGGTTGCGGAACTTGTAGAAGCCCACCGCCTTGCGGCCGACGAGGAAGGAGGCCGGCTCCTTGCTCTCGTTGCGCAGCAGCTCCTCGAGCTGGGCGGCGGTCTTGAGCGCGTTGGCGTTGTAACCGCCGGCCAGGCCGCGGTCGCTGGTGATGACCAGCACGGCAGCCCGCTTCTCGTCCGTCTGCTCCTGCAGCAGCGGATGGTCGAGGGTGGCCGTCTGCGAGGCGAGCGCGGAGATGACGCGGGTGATCTGCCGGGAGTAGGGCTTGGCCGCGTTGACCCGGGCCTGCGCCTTGACGATGCGGGATGCCGCGATGAGCTCCATCGCGCGGGTGATCTTCTTCGTCGACTTCACCGACCGGATGCGGCGGCGGTAGACGCGGAGCTGGGCACCCATCGGTCAGCGGCTCTTGTACTTGGTGATCGTCTCCTGGCCACGGTCCTCGGCGTCCATGGCCTCCTCGGGCGCCTCGTTCACCAGACTCTTGCCCTCACCGGTGGTGAACTGCTTCTTGAAGTCCGCCACCGCCCGCTCGAGCTGGCCGATCGTGTCGTCCTCGAGCTTGCCGGTCTGCACGATCGCGTCGTAGATCGCGGAGGCGCTGCGGCCGATGTAGTCCAGGAACTCGGTCTCGAAACGGCGGATGTCCGCGACCGGCACGTCGTCGAGGTGGCCATTGGTACCGGCCCAGATGGAGGCGACCTGGTGCTCGACCGGGAACGGGGAGTACTGCGGCTGCTTGAGCAGCTCGACCAGCCGGGCGCCACGCTCGAGCTGGGCCTTGGAGGCCTTGTCGAGGTCGGAGCCGAACGCGGCGAAGGCCTCGAGCTCGCGGTACTGCGCGAGGTCCAGGCGCAGCCGGCCGGAGACCGCCTTCATCGCCTTGCGCTGCGCCGAGCCGCCGACGCGGGAGACCGAGATGCCGACGTTGATGGCCGGCCGGACACCGGAGTTGAACAGGTCGGTCTCGAGGAAGATCTGCCCGTCGGTGATCGAGATGACGTTGGTCGGGATGAACGCCGAGACGTCGTTGCCCTTGGTCTCGACCAGCGGCAGGCCGGTCATCGAGCCGCCGCCGAGCTCGTCGGACAGCTTCGCGCAGCGCTCGAGCAGGCGGCTGTGCAGGTAGAAGACGTCACCCGGGTAGGCCTCACGGCCCGGCGGGCGGCGCAGCAGCAGCGAGATGGCGCGGTAGGCGTCGGCCTGCTTGGACAGGTCGTCGAAGACGATCAGCACGTGCTGGCCGTTGTACATCCAGTGCTGGCCGATGCTCGAGCCGGTGTACGGCGCGAGGTACTTGAAGCCGGCCGGCTGCGACGCCGGAGCGGCGACGACGGTGGTGTACTCCATCGCGCCGGCCTCCTCCAGGCGACCGACGGTCTCGGCGACCGTGGAGCCCTTCTGACCGATGGCGACGTAGATGCACTTGACCTGCTTCTTGGGGTCGCCGGTCTTCCAGTTGTCGCGCTGGTTGATGATCGCGTCGATCGCGACGGCGGTCTTGCCGGTCTGCCGGTCGCCGATGATGAGCTGGCGCTGGCCGCGCCCGATGGCCGTCATCGCGTCGACCGCCTTGATGCCGGTCTGCAGCGGCTCGGACACCGGCTGGCGCTGCACGACGGTTGGAGCCTGCAGCTCCAGGATGCGCCGACCCTCGGCGACGATCTCGCCCTTGCCGTCGATCGGCTTGCCGAGCGGGTCGACGACGCGACCGAGGAAGCCGTCGCCGACCGGCACGGACAGGATGTCGCCGGTGCGGCGGACCGGCTGGCCCTCCTCGATACCGGCCGGGTCGCCGAGCAGAACCGCGCCGACCTCGCGGGTGTCGAGGTTCAGGGCCAGGCCCAGTACCCCGCCCTCGAATTCGAGCAGCTCGTTGGCCATCGTGGAGTACAGCCCCTCGACCCGGGCGATGCCGTCACCGACCTCCGTGACGACGCCGACCTCCTCGCGGGTGGTCTCGGCGCTGTACGACGTGACGTACTGCTCGATCGCGGACCGGACGTCCTCCGGGCGGATGCTGAGCTCCGTCATGCTCTTTTCCCTGCTCTCGTTGTCTGCGTGGGGCGGTGTGCGGATGTGGGTCAGCCCGCGAGCGTGCGGCGGACGTCGTGCAGTCGGCGCGACACGGTGCCGTCGATGACCTCGTCACCGACGCGCACCTCGAGGCCGCCGAGGACGGTCGGGTCGACGTCGACCTGCAGCGAGACGTCCCGGCCGTAGATGCGGGTCAGCGAGGAGACCAGGCGGGCCTGCTGGCCCGCGTCCAGCGGCCGGGCCGCGCGCACCTGGGCGACGTAGCGCGCCCGGCGTGCGGCGGCCAGATCGAGCAGCTCCTCGATCGCGGACTCGAGCGACTGCGCCCGCGGCCGAGTGACCGCGATCTCGAGCAGCCGCACCGTCGTCCGCTGGGCCTTGCCGCCGAGCAGCTCGCGCAGCAGCCCGCTCTTGCGGTCCGCCGGCAGGCCGGGGTCGGTCAGCGCCGCCCGCAGCGCGGGCTCGCGCTCGAGCAGCCGCTCGAAGCGGAAAAGCTCGTCCTCGACCTCGTCGAGCACGCCTTCGCCCTCGGCGGCGGTCAGCGCGGCGGTGGCCGCGAGCCGCTCGACGACCTGGCGCAGGTCCTGCGAGGCGTTCCAGCGGTCGGCGACCAGGTCGCGCAGCACCGACAGCGGGAGCGGCGCAAGTTGCGCGCCGAGCAGCGTGTCGACGAGCTGCTGACGGCTGCGCGGTGTCGAGGCGGGGTCGGTGAAGGCACGCCGCAGCGACGGCTCCCGGTCCAGCAGGACGGCGACGGCGAAGAGCCCCTCGCTGACCTCCGCCGAGCCGGCACCGCCGGGCAAGCTGCCGATGCTCTCCTCGAAGCGCGTGAGCGCGCTCTTCAGTGCATCCCGGCTGGCGCCCTGCATCAGCGCGCCGTCCCTGCGGAGGCGCTCTCCAGGCCGTCGAGGAAGCGCTCCACGGTGCGCCGCTCACGCGCCTCGTCCTCGAGCGATTCGCCGACGATGCGCCCGGCCAGCTGCACGGCCAGGCCGCCGACCTCGCGGCGCAGCTCGGCCACGACCTGCTGGCGCTCGCTGGCGATCTGCGCGGTCGCCGCCTCGGTGATCCGGGCCGCCTCGGTGCGCGCCTCGACGCGTGCCTCCTCGACGATCTGCGCCCGCTGGGCCTGCGCCTCGGTCCGGATCCGGCCGGCCTCGTTGCGGGCCTCGGCCAGCTGCTCGCGGTACTGCGCCAGCAGGGCTGCCGCCTCCTCGCGCTCCCGCTTCGCCTCGGCCAGGCCGCCCTCGATGGCGGCCGTCCGGTCGGCGTAGGCCTTCTCGAAGACCGGGAAGACCTTGGCCCGCAGGAACAGCAACAGCAGCGTGAAGGCGACCGCTCCGACGATCAGCTCGGAGACGTGCGGGACGAGAGGATTCGGCTCCTGGCCGGCCTCGATGGCAAGCACCGCCGCCTCGTCGAGGAGGGCGGTGCTGACAAGGGACGCCACGGCTAGAGCACGAAGGCGAGGCCGATGCCGATGATGGCCAGGGCCTCGGCGAGGGCGAAGCCGAGGATGGCGATGCTCTGCAGCACGCCTCGGGCCTCGGGCTGGCGGGCGACGCCGCTGATGTACGCAGCGAAGATCAGCCCGATGCCGATGCCGGGGCCGATGGCCGCGAGCCCGTAGCCGATCATGTTCAGGCTGCCGTTCAGTTCGCCTTCCACAGACGTTCCTCTCACGATGGTGGTGCTCAGGGTGGGGCTCGGGACAGTTGGGGCGTGCGGTCGAGCTAGTGCTCGTCCACCAGCGCGCCGCCGATGTAGAGCGCGGCGAGCAAGGTGAACACATAGGCCTGCAGGAGCTGGATGAAGGCCTCGAAGAACGTGACGACGATGCTGGCGAAAATCGACACCGAGCCGGCGAGGACGCCGACGATGCCGCCGTACTCCAGCAGGAGGTACTCGCCGCCCAGGATGAACAGCACGAGCACCAGGTGCCCTGCGAACATGTTGAGCGTGAGACGCAGGCAGAGCGTCACCGGACGCACGACGAAGTTCGACAGCAGCTCGATGGGCGCCAACAGGATGTAGACCGGCCAGGGGATGCCGGGCGGGAACATCATCGCCTTGAAGTAGCCGACGAAGCCGGCCCGCTTGATGCCGAGGTAGTTGTAGACGGCCCAGACCATGACCGCGAGCACCAGCGGGATCGCGATCTTCGAGGTGCCGGGGAGCTGGAACGGCGGGATGATGCCGAAGAGGTTGTTGACGGCGATGAAGAAGAACAGCGTCGCGAGGAAGGGCACGAAGCGCAGCCCCTCCTTGCCGAGCGTCTCCATGCCGATGCCGTTGCGGACGAAGCCGTATGCGGACTCGCCGACGTACTGCAGCTTGCCCGGGACCATGCCGCCGCCGGCCGCGGCCCGGCGCGAGGCAGCGTAGAAGAACGCTCCCACCAGCACCGTCGCCAGCAGGACGACGACGATCGGCTTGTCGACCTCGAAGGCGCCGATCGAGAAGAAGGGCGGCGGCTCGAAGATGCTCGGCCCGGGGGGCGTGAAGCCGTTGCCCTCGGCGGCGAGGAGCGTGCTGCTCACGACGTCCTTCCTGTACGGACCGGCACAGAGCGGCAGCCGGTCATGGCTGCCTACCGTAGCGAAACCACACGAGGTACAGGCCAGCGCCCATGCCCAGGAGCAGCCCGACCAGCACGAATGCCGTGTTGTCGAACTTCTCGCTCAGCAGGTAGCCGGCTCCGCCCCACACGAGCACCCCGGAAATGACCAGGCCCAGGGCTCCGTACGCATCGGCTTCGCCCTTGCGCCGGAAGTCCTTCGACTCGTCGTCTGGGGACGGGGGCGGCATGGCAGAGGGAAGACTACAGGGTGGCCCGGGACCGGCCGACAAGGGCCACCTGCGTGCCGACCCAGACCAGCGTGCAGGCGATCAGGGTGAGCGCGAGCCAGCGGGTGTCGACGGCTCCGGAGCGGGCCACGACGCTCAGCACGACGAGCAGTCCGACCAGCCGCAGCGCGTAGGTCATGAGCAGCAGGACCAGGCCGATCCCCGCGAGGGACAGGTCGCCGCCGACCAGCAGTAGCGGCAGCGCGCCGGTCCAGAAGAAGACGAGCACGAGTGCGGCCGCCACGAGCGCCCCCACGGCAGCGCCCTCGACACCTGACAGGGCCCCGGCCAGCGCCGACAGCGCACCGGTGAGGGCGACGGTGACCGGTGCGGCCCGCGGCCCGTCCAGGCGGCGGAGCGCGCTCACCGCTCGCCCGGGTCCACGGCTCGCAGCCTGGGCACCCTGGAGATGACGAGGGCGACAGCGGCGGCCAGACCCAGCCCAGCCAGGACGGGCAGCGGGCCTCCGCTGACCGAGACGGCCACCGCGCCGAAGGCCAGCAGCGCCGTCCAGAAGTACATGATGAGTACGGCGCGGGTGTGGCTGTGGCCGATCTCCAGCAGCCGGTGGTGCAGGTGCTCCTTGTCCGGCGCGAACGGCGAGCGACCGGCCCGGGTGCGTCGGACGACGGCGAGCAGCAGGTCGACGAACGGCACGGCCAGCACGGCGAAGGGCAGCAGCAGCGGCAGCAGCACCGGGAACTGCGCCGTTGCGGGCAGGTTGGCGTAGTTGACCTGGCCGGTCAGGCTGATCACGGAGGCCGCCAGCATCAGCCCGATGAGCATCGAGCCGGAGTCGCCCATGAAGATGCGGGCCGGGTTGAAGTTGTGCGGCAGGAAGCCCAGGCAGGCACCGGCCAGCACGACGGCGATCAGCGTCGGCGCGCTGATGCGGTCCTGGGCCACGCCGCCCGTGACGCCGCCGCTGGCCAGGGAGTAGGAGAACGCGAAGAAGGCGAGCGCCGCGATGGCGCCGACACCTGCCGCGAGGCCGTCGAGGCCGTCGACGAAGTTGATGGCGTTGACCGTCAGCAGGGTGATCGCGACCGTCAGGACGACGCTCTCGGGGCCGAGCGAGATCGCGCCGACGCCGGGGATGGTGAGGGTGACGAGCTGCAGCCCGATCAGCACCATGGTGCCGGTGGCCAGCACCTGCCCCGCCAGTTTGGTGAGGGCGTCGAGGCCCCACCGGTCGTCGACCGCCCCGAGCAGCACGATCAGGCCGCCGGCGATGACGACCGCCTCGACGTCGGAGTAGCGGAACACCCGCGACAGCGCCGGCAGCGAGCCGGCGACGAGGAAGCCGGCGCACACCCCGGCGTACATCGCCAGGCCGCCCAGGCGCGGCGTGGGGATGGCGTGCACATCGCGGTCGCGCGGCTGCGCGATGGCGCCGGAGCGGAGCGCGAAGCGGCGCGCGAGCGGCGTCAGGAGGTAGGTGACGGCCGCGGCGACGCACAGGACGAGCAGGTACTCCCGCACAGGGGCGCAGGCTAGCCGGGCGTCGGGGCGTCGGTCGCGCCCGACGCGCTCGTGGAACGGGCCTCGGCGGGACGACCGTAGGCGGGGTGCGCCTGGACCAGCGCTGTCACGGCGGCCCGGACGTCCCCGGCGGCCGAGCCGTCCTCGTCGCGCACGGCTCGGCCGATGAGCGAGCCGATCTCCTTCATGTCGGCCTCGGTCATCCCCTGGGTCGTGACGCTGGGCGTCCCCACGCGCACGCCGCTGGCGACGGAGGCGGGCTGCGGGTCGTACGGGATGGCGTTCTTGTTCAGGACGATGCCGGCGCGGTCGCAGCGCGACTCGGCGTCCTTGCCGGACACGCCGATCCCCTGCAGGTCCAGCAGCGCCAGGTGGGTGTCGGTGCCGCCGGTGACCGGGCGCATTCCCTCCGCCGCGAGTGACTGCGTGAGCGCCTGGGCGTTGGCGATGACCTGGCGGGTGTAGGTGGAGTACTCCGGGCTCATGCACTCCTTGAAGTTGACCGCCTTGGCGGCCACGGCGTGCATGAGCGGCCCGCCCTGCATCATCGGGAAGACCGCCTTGTCGAGC
Organism: Mycobacteriales bacterium; assembly: GCA_040902655.1. Lineage (NCBI taxonomy): Bacteria > Bacillati > Actinomycetota > Actinomycetes > Mycobacteriales > Mycobacteriales bacterium. The sequence goes on along the minus strand of JBBDWV010000052.1, from coordinate 222,614 downwards.
TTCGGGGCGTGTTCGGCCTTGCAGACCAGCGCTCCACCGCGCGGGCCGCGGAGCACCTTGTGGGTGGTGAACGTCACGACGTCGGCGTACGGCACCGGGCTCGGGATCGCCTTGCCCGCGACCAGGCCGATGAAGTGGGCGGCGTCGACCATGAAGACGGCGCCGACCTCGTCGGCCACCTCGCGGAAGGCGGCAAAGTCGATCAGCCGCGGGATCGCGGAGCCGCCGGCGATGATCAGCTTGGGCCGCTGCTCGCGGGCGAGGTCGCGCATCTGGTCGTAGTCGATGTCCTCGCTGCCCTGGGCGACCCCGTAGTGCACGGCCTGGAACCACTTGCCGGAGAAGCTGACCTTCGTGCCGTGCGTGAGGTGGCCGCCGTGCGGCAGCGACATCGCCAGAACCTTGTCGCCGGGCGACAGGAACGCGCCGTAGACAGCGAGGTTGGCACTGGCGCCCGAGTGCGGCTGCAGGTTCGCGTGCTCGGCGCCGAACAGCTGCTTTGCCCGCTCGATGCCGAGCTGCTCGGCGCGGTCGACGACCTCGCAGCCGCCGTAGTAGCGCCTGCCGGGATAGCCCTCGGCGTACTTGTTCGACAGCGTGCTGCCGAGCGCGGCAAGCACCGCCGGGCTGGTGAAGTTCTCGCTGGCGATGAGCTGCAGCCCCCCGCGCAGGCGGGTGAGCTCGTCCAGCACGACCCCGGCGATCTCCGGGTCCGTCTGCTCGAGGGCGGCGAAGTCGGGTCCCCAGAAGGTCATGCGGTGCTCCTGTCCACAGGCGGGCTTACCTGGACTCTACGGCGGCGGCGATGAGGTCGAGCGGGCGCTGCAGACTGCGGCGCACCAGGTCGCCGCAGACGGTGAAGCCGTGTTCCGGTCCCTGGTACGGGTCGGCCAGGTCGTCGTCACGCGGCGAGCCCGGCGGCACCAGGCCGCGCCGTCCGGCCGCGGCGCGGACCAGCTCGCGGGCCCGCTCGACCGGGTCGCTCGCCGTCAGCTGCGCCGGCTCGACCTCGCCGGTCAACCGGTCGAACTCGCGCAGCGTGAAGCTGCGGGCGGCGGCCCGCGGGTGCAGGACGACGGCGGCCGCACGGTGCTCCCGGGTGGCCCCGAGCACCAGGTCGGCCCGGGCGACGTGCTCGGCGACCAGCTCACGCGCCCGGAAGTCCGTGCCGTCCAGGCTGACGCTCTGCAGCGTCGAGAGGGCGTACGGCTCCATCGGTGCGCCGGCCTGACCCCAGGTGCCGGCCGAGTCGACGACGAAGCGCCCGGAGGCCGGCCCCAGACGCTCCTGCAGCCCGGCGCGCGTCAGCCGCTCGGCCATCGGCGACCGGCAGATGTTGCCGGTGCAGACGTGCAGGATCCGGAACACCTCGCTCATCGGGGCCCCTCGACGTCGGGCAGGAGGGCCTGCAGGTCGGCGAGCTCCAGAGCGCCGACCCGGCGCACCTGTGGTGGCGATCCGGTCAGGTCGACGATCGTCGACGCTTTGCCGTCGCCGCTGGTGCCGGCCTCCAGGTAGACCGCCACGGAGCTGCCGAGCTGCTCCTGCGCCTGCGCGGCATCGGTCGCGGGCGGCAGGCCGGTGCGGTTGGCGCTGCTGACCGCCAGTGGTCCGGTCTCGGCCAGTACGGCGAGCGCGACCGGGTGCAGCGGCATCCGGACAGCGACGGTGCCGCGGGTCTCCCCCAGGTCCCAGGCCAGCGAGGCGGCGGCGGGCACGATGAGGGTGAGCGGTCCGGGCCAGAAGGCCTCGACCAGGCGGCGCATGCGCGGCGTGACCTGGTCGGCGAGGCCGTCCAGACCACGCCAGGAGCCGACCAGGACCGGCACCGGCATGTCGCGGCCGCGGCCCTTGGCGGCGAGCAGTCGGTCCACCGCAGGTGGCGAGAACGCGTCGGCGGCCAGCCCGTAGACGGTGTCGGTGGGCAGCACCGCGAGGTCACCGCGGCGCAGCGCCGCCACGGCCTGCGCCACGCCCGGGGCCGGGTCCTCCCGCACGTCGTGGACGGTCACCGGGTGCCGGCCCAGCGGGCGGTGACGTAGCGGTCACGATCGGCGTAGTCCTTGTGGTCCTGCACGTCCGACCAGCCCCCGGCCTGCTCGAACAGGGCGGGTGCGATCCGTCCCTGCCGGTCGGAGTGCTCGACGACCACGAGGCCGCCCGGCTTGAGCAGCCGCCGGGCGGCCTGCTCCACCAGACGGATCACGTCGAGGCCGTCCTCCCCCGCCCACAGCGCAACGCCCGGGTCGTGGTCGAGGACCTCCGGGTCGGGCAGGTGCGCCTCCGTCGTCGCGACGTACGGCGGGTTGCTGATCACCAGGTCGAGGGTGCCGTCCGAGCCGGGCAGCGCGTCCTCGGCGCTGCCGAGGTGCAGCTGCACCGCGGGATCGCCGGCCTTGATCCGGTTGGCGGCATTGCGGTGCGTCCAGGCCAGCGCGTCGGCGTCACGCTCCACGGCATGCACCACCGCCCCCGGCACTTCGTTGGCCAGCGCGAAGGCAATGGTGCCGCTGCCGGTGCACAGGTCGACGCAGAGCGGCTTCTCGACGCCCTTCAGCGCGTCCACCGCGAACTGCACGACCGATTCGGTCTCCGGCCGCGGCACGAAGACACCGGGCCCGACCTCGAGTTCGATGTAGCGAAAGCCCACGCTGCCGGTGAGGTGCTGCAGCGGCACGCGGGCGGCCCGGCGCGCGACGAGCTCGTCGTACGCCGCCGCCTGGTGGTCGTCGAAGTCGTCGACCAGGAGCAGGTCCGAGGGCTTGGCGAGGCCGACGACGTGCACCGCGAGGGCGCGGGCATCGTGCTCAGGGCTGTCGACCCCGGCCTGCCGGAGCCGGGTCGTGGCGGCCTGCAGGGCGGCCCGCAAACGGGTCATGGGCTGTCCGGCCCGGCGAGCTTGGCGGCGGTGTCGGCGTCCACCAAGGAGGCGATGACGGGGTCGAGGTCGCCGTCCAGCACCTGTACGAGGTTGTTGGCCTTGTAGCCACTGCGGTGGTCGGCCACCCGGTTGTCCGGAAAGTTGTAGGTGCGCACCTTCTCGCTGCGGTCCACGGTGCGGATCTGCGCGCCGCGCACGGCGCTGTCCTTGGCCGCCTGCTCCTCGAGGGCCAGCGCCAGCAGCCGGGCGCGCAGCACGCGCATACCGGCCTCGCGGTTCTGCAGTTGGCTCTTCTCGTTCTGCATCGCCACGGTCACGCCGGTGGGCAGGTGGGTGATGCGGACCGCGGAGTCGGTGGTGTTGACGCTCTGCCCGCCGGGTCCGGACGAGCGGTAGACGTCGATGCGCAGGTCGTTCTGGTCGATCGTGACGTCGACCTCCTCGGCCTCGGGCAGCACCAGGACGCCGGCGGCGGAGGTGTGGATGCGGCCCTGGCTCTCGGTGACCGGGACGCGCTGCACGCGGTGCACACCGCCCTCGTACTTCAGCCGGCCGAAGACGGGATCCGCCGGGTCGCGGCTCTTGACCGCGAGCTGGATGTCCTTGAAGCCGCCGAGCTCCCCCTCGGTCGCGCTGATGACCTCGACCTTCCAGCCGCGCTGCTCGGCGTAGCGGGTGTACATCCGGACGAGGTCGCCGGCGAACAGCGCGCTCTCGTCGCCGCCCTCGCCGGCCTTGACCTCGAGCAGACAGTCCTTGGCGTCGGCGGGATCCCTGGGTACGAGCAGGTCCCTGATGCGGCCCTCGAGCCCGGTCAGCTGCTCCGCGAGGTCGTCGGCCAGCTCGGCCATCTCGGTGTCCTCGGCAGCCATGTCGCGGGCTGCCTGCAGGTCGGCCTGCACGACCTCCTGCTCGCGGATCGCGGCCACCAGTGGGCCGAGCTCGGCGTAGCGCCGCCCGAGCTCGCGGGCGCGCGCCTGGTCGGCGTGCACCGACGGGTCGGCCAGCTGCTCCTCGAGCTCGGCGTACTCCGACAGGGCGTTGTCGGTGGGCGTGCCGACACCGCGTTCGCTCGAACCGGCCATGCTCGTCCTTCCTCCGACACGACAGCGGCGCCCGTCCCCTGAGGGGACGGGCGCCGCCGGACGGCTACTTGGAGCGCTTGCCGAAGCGCTGCTCGAACCTCGCGACGCGGCCGCCGGTGTCGAGGATCTTCTGCTTGCCGGTGTAGAAGGGGTGGCACTGGGCGCAGACGTCCGCGCCGATCTTGCCGCTGGCCTCGGTGCTCTTGGTCGTGAAGGTGTTCCCGCAGGTGCAGGTCACCGTCGTCTCGACGTAGGTCGGGTGGATGTCGGCCTTCATGGCGGTGCCTCTCGGTCAGGTGAGCCGCCGGGTCGCCGCGGACGGCGTGAACCGGTGCTCGTGCAGGGACCAGTGTGCCAGAACGGCCCACCGGGAGGTCCAACGCCCGACCCCCCGCGCGTACTCCCCCGGGTGGAAGGGAGGTACTACTTCTCGTCGGGGTTCACCGTCGTCTTCTGGATCTGCATGAGGAACTCGACGTTGGTCCGGGTGGCCTTCATCTTGTCCAGCAGCAGCTCGAGGCTGGCGGTGGTGTCCAGCGCGTGCAGGACCCGGCGCAGCTGCAGGACGATCCGCAGCTCCTCGGGCGCGAGCAGGATCTCCTCCTTGCGGGTGCCGGAGGCGTCCACGTCGATGGCCGGGAAGATCCGCTTGTCCGCCAGCCGTCGGTCCAGCTTGAGCTCGGCGTTGCCGGTCCCCTTGAACTCCTCGAAGATCACCGTGTCCATCGCGGAACCGGTCTCGACCAGCGCCGTGGCGAAGATCGTGAGTGAGCCGCCGTTCTCGATGTTGCGGGCGGCCCCGAGGAAACGCTTCGGCGGGTACAGCGCCGCGGAGTCCACCCCACCGGTGAGGATCCGGCCCGAGGCAGGCGCACCGAGGTTGTAGGCGCGCCCCAGCCGGGTGATCGAGTCGAGCAGGACGACCACGTCGTGCCCGAGCTCGACCAGGCGCTTCGCACGCTCGATGGACAGCTCCGCCACGGTGATGTGGTCCTGCGGCGGCCGGTCGAAGGTCGAGGCGATGACCTCGCCCTTCACCGAGCGCTGCATGTCGGTGACCTCCTCCGGCCGCTCGTCGACCAGGACGACCATGAGGTGGCACTCGGGGTTGTTCGTGGTGATGGCGTTGGCGATCGCCTGCATCACCATCGTCTTGCCGGCCTTCGGTGGGCTGACGATCAGGGCTCGCTGGCCCTTGCCGACCGGCATCACCAGGTCGATCACGCGGGTGGTCAGGATGCTCGCGTCGGTCTCGAGCCGCAGGCGGTCCTGCGGGTAGAGCGGCGTGAGCTTGGTGAAGTCCGGCCGCTTCCTGGCCTCCTCCGGATCCATCCCGTTGACCGTGTCCAGGCGGACCAGGGCGTTGTACTTGTCCCTGCGTTCGCCCTCGCGCTGCTGGCGCACGGCGCCGGTCACGGCGTCTCCGCGGCGCAGGCCGTGGCGACGCACCTGCTGCAGCGAGACGTAGACGTCGTTCGGACCCGTGAGGTAGCCGGTGGTCCGCACGAAGCCGTAGTTGTCGAGGATGTCGAGGATGCCGCCGACCGGGATCAGGACGTCGTCGTCGCTGAGAACCGGGTCGGGGTCGTTGCCGAAGCGCTCGCCGCTGCGGTTGCGGTTACGCCCGCGCCCGCGCTCGCGGAAGCGGCCACGCCTACCGCCGAACTCCTCGTCCTCACGCAGGCCGTCCTGGCGCGGGCCGTCCTGGCGCGGGCCGTCCTGGCGCGGACCGTCCTGGCGCGGGCCGTCCTGGCGCGGACCGCGGTCGGTGCGGTCACTCCGGGGGGCGCGGTCGCGGGGCGGAGCGTCGGACCCGGCCGGAGCCTCACCGGCAGCGGCGGCCGCAGCCATCCGCTCCTGACGGCGCGCCTCCCGCTCGAGGAAGCGCTCGCGACCGCGGTCGACCCGCTCGGCCTGCTCGCCCTCACCCTCGTTTTCCCGGGGCCCGTCCTGGGCGGAGGCGCCGTCGGTCTCGGTGCGACGGTCCGAAGCGGCGTCACCGTCCGCGCCGGACGCCGCGGCAGCCGCAGCCGGCTCGATGCGCCCCGCAGCCGCAGCCGGGTCGGTGCGATCGGCGGCAACCGGCTCGGTGCGCTGGGCGGCGCCCTGCTTGTCCTGGATCGCTTCGATCAACTGGCTCTTGCGCAGTCGCCCGACGCCGCTGATACCGAGCTCGCCGGCCAGCGCCTGCAGCTCGGGCAGGACCATGGCGGCCAGGCCGCCGCTGGCGGCGCGGCGCCGCGTGCGCGGTGCGGCGGTCCCTCCTGGAGCAGGAGTGGAATCGGCCTGCGGAGAAGGCGCGTCCGCGCCGTTCGGGAGCAGGTCGGTGGTGTCGGTCAAGGAGGGTCCTCCCGGTGGGCTGCCCGGCCGCGGGCGCGGCGGGGGCAGAGGGTGCATCCGGCTGTCGAGACGGCCGGTGGTCCTCGCCGATCGGCGAGGTGCTTCGTGGGCCGTCGCCCCGGCGGTCGAGAATGCGGACCGCAGGGCCGGCTCGCACAGCCCGATCAACGGCGCCGGGGCCGGGCCTCGACGGGCGGAAAGGGACCGGGGCAGAGGCTGCGACAGGGGCGTCGCGCTGCCCGGCAGCGAACACGGGCCCCGGACCGGGGCGACTGTGCACGTCCAGAGTAACGACGCGTGCCCGACTTCACAACCAAGACGGCGACAAGGGCGAGGGGACAAGGGCGGGCCGGCCGTTCCTCAGCGTGTCCCGACGACGTAGGCGCCACACGGCTCGACGGCGAGCGGCAGCACCGTCCAGCCCTCCCGGGGTCCCGTGACGGCCCGCCGGCCGGCGACCGTGGTGAGCGCCAGCACCGTGGGTCCGGCGCCGCTCACCACTGCCGGCACACCCGCCGCGCGCAGCGACCTCACCAGCTCGGCGGTGGCGGGCATCGCGGGCGCACGGTAGCCCTGGTGCAGCCGGTCCTCGGTGGCGGCCATCAGCAGCGCCGGGTCGGCCGTCAGGGCCTGCGGCAGCAGTGCTGCGCGGGAGGCGTTGAGCACGGCGTCGGCGTACGGCACCGTTGCCGGAAGCAGGCCGCGTACCTGCTTGGTGGAGGAGCGGGTGGCCGGCACGAACGCGACGGGGGCGAGGTCGGCGTGCGCATCCAGCCGCAGGACCCGCGGGCCGCCGGGCTCGGTCCAGGCGAAGGTCACCCCCCCACGCAGGCAGGCCGCGACGTTGTCCGGATGCCCCTCCAGCTCGTCGGCGAGATCGAGGCGAGCCTGCGCGTCGAGCTCGGCGTCGAGCACCAGCGCACCCGCCGCGACGACTGCGGAGACGATCGCCGCAGACGACGACCCCAGCCCGCGGGCGTGCGGGATCCGGTTGGTGCAACGCACCTGCAGTCCGGGCGGCTGCCCGCCGAGCCGCTCGAAGGCAGCGCGCAGCGACCGCACCACGAGGTGCCGCTCACCCCGGGGCAGGTCATCGGCACCCTCCCCCGTGACCTCGACCGCCAGACCCGCGCGGGTCACGCCCACCACGACGTCGTCGTGCAGAGACAGCGCGAGCCCGGCGCTGTCGAACCCGGGGCCGAGGTTGGCGCTGGTGGCGGGAACGCGCACGTGGACGGGGGCATCGCGAAAGCGTGGCACCTCAGTCTCCTGCCGGGCCGGCGGAGACGCTCAAGCCAGACCCAGGGCCGCCGCTGCCGCCACGGCGCTGTTGGCCACGGTGACCGGTTTGGGCGCCCCGGAGATGGCCCAGTCCGGGTCCTTGAGACCGTTGCCCGTGACGGTGCAGACCACGCGGGCACCCGCCGGGATCAGACCCTGTTCGTGCGCCTGCAGCAGCCCGGCAACGCTCGCCGCGGAGGCGGGCTCGACGAACACGCCCTCCTTCTGCGCCAGCAGCCGGTAGGCGGACAGGATCTGGCGGTCGGTCACGGCCTGGATGTCGCCGCCGGACTCGTCGCGGGCATCCAGCGCCTGCTGCCACGAGGCCGGGTTGCCGATCCGGATCGCCGTCGCAATCGTCTGCGGGGCAGCCACTCTCACTCCCGAGACGATGGGTGCCGCACCAGCCGCCTGGAAGCCCAGCATCATCGGCCGCGACGTGGTGACGCCGTCCCCGGCGTACTCCTTGTAGCCCTTCCAGTAGGCCGTGATGTTCCCGGCGTTGCCGACCGGCAGGCAGTGGATGTCCGGGGCGTCGCCGAGCGCGTCGCAGACCTCGAAGGCGGCCGTCTTCTGTCCTTCGATCCGGTCCGGGTTGACCGAGTTGACCAGCGTCGTCGGGTAGTCCTGGGACAGCACCCGGCACAGGTCCAGGCAGTCGTCGAAGTTGCCCTGCACCTGGAGCAGCCGGGCTCCGTGTACCAGTGCCTGGGCGAGCTTGCCGAGGGCGATCTTGCCGTCGGGCACCAGCACAGCGCAGGTGAGGCCGCCTTTGGCGGCGTAGGCCGCGGCGCTCGCGCTGGTGTTGCCGGTCGACGCGCAGATCACCGCCTGCGAACCGGCCTCGAGCGCCTTGCTGATCGCCATCGTCATGCCGCGGTCCTTGAAGGAGCCGGTCGGGTTGGCGCCCTCGACCTTGAGCCAGACCTGCGCGCCGACGACGTCGGACAGCACGGTCGCGGCCACCAGCGGGGTGCCGCCCTCGAGCAGCGTGACGACCGGTGTCGCGGCCGTCACCGGCAGCCGGTCGCGGTACTGCTCGATCAGCCCCCGCCAGCCGGCCCAGGCCTTGCTCTCGGCCACTGCTGTCATTGCGAACCCTCCACCCTCATCACGGACGCGACGGCACGGACGCTGTCGAGCCCCCTGAGCTGCTCCACCACACCCTGCAGCGCGGCGTCGGTGGCGGTGTGGGTCACGACCACCAGGCTCGCGTCGTCCCCGTGCCCCTCCTGCCTGACCGTGCGGATCGAGACGTCGTGGTCGGCGAAGGTGTTCGCCACGGCCGCGAGCACTCCTGCCTTGTCGGCCACGTCCAGGCTGATGTGGTACCTCGTGACGACCTCGCCCATCGGCCGCACGCGGAGGGCGGCGTACGACGACGCGCCGGCGCCGCGCGCACCGGACAGCGTGTTGCGGGCCACCGCGACCAGGTCGCCGAGCACCGCGCTGGCGGTCGCGGCTCCGCCGGCGCCCGGGCCGTAGAACATGAGCCGGCCGGCGCTGGCCGCCTCGACGAAGACGGCGTTGTAGGCCTCCCGGACACTGGCCAGCGGGTGCGACAGCGGGATCATCGCCGGGTGCACCCGGACGCTCACGGCGTCGCCGTCCTTCTCCGCGATGGCGAGCAGCTTCACCACGCTGCCCATCGCCTTGGCACTCGCGACGTCGGCGGCGGTCACCTCCGTGATGCCCTCGCGGTGCACGTCCGCGGCGACGACGTCGGTGTGAAAGGCCAGCCCGGCCAGGATCGCCGCCTTGGCCGCAGCGTCGAAGCCTTCGAGGTCGGCGGTCGGATCGGCCTCGGCGTAGCCGAGCGCGGTCGCCTCGTCGAGGGCGTCCGCGAAACCGGAGCCCTGCTCGTCCATCCGGGTGAGGACGAAGTTGGTGGTGCCGTTGACGATGCCGGTGACGCGTGAGATGTGGTCACCCGCAAGGGATTCACGCAGCGGGCGCAGCAGCGGGATGGCCCCGGCGACGCTGGCCTCGTAGTAGAGGTCGGCGCCCCCCGCGACAGCCGCGGCATGCAACGTCGCGCCGTCCTCGGCGAGCAGCGCCTTGTTCGCGGTGACCACGCTCCTGCCCGCCCCGAGCGCGGACAGGATCAGCGTGCGGGCTGGCTCGATCCCGCCGATGACCTCGACGACCAGGTCGATGTCGTCGCGCGCGACGAGTCCCGCTGCGTCGGTGGTGAACAGCTCGTCGGCGACGGGCAGATCGCGGGCCCGGCCGCGCCGGCGCACCGCGATCCCGGCCAGCTCGAGCGGCGCCCCGACACGGGCCGCGAGGTCGTCACCGGAGCTGTACAGCAGCCGGACGACCTCGGAGCCGACCGTGCCGCAGCCGAGCAGGGCGACGCGCAGGGGGGCGGTCATCAGACCACCTTCACGGGATCGTGCTGGCTGGTGGTGCAGCAGGTACAGGTGCGCCCGGACTCCCGGCGCCGGCGCTGCTCGACGACACGCGCCCGGCGGGCGCCGGCAGCGAGCAGGACCAGGACCACGACGGCGTATGCGGCGGACGCTGCGGCGCCGGCCAGCGCGAGGACCAGCAACCCCAGGCAGACCAGCACGCCGAGCAGCGCGGCCAGGAACAGCAGCTGCAGGCGACGGCCGCTCGTGTTGCCCCTCATTCGGTGTCCAGGCGCAACAGGTCGTCCTCGGTCTCACGCCGCACGAGCACACGGGCGGTGCCGTTCCTGACCGCGACGACCGGTGGGCGGGGAACGTGGTTGTAGTTACTGGCCATCGAGCGATGGTAGGCACCGGAGGCGGGCACCGCGACCAGGTCGCCCGGGGCGAGATCACCCGGCAGCGGCACGTCGTGCACGACGATGTCGCCGCTCTCGCAGTGCTTTCCGCACAGCGTGACGTTCGCCGGCTCGGCGCCGGACGCGCGCGAGGCGAGCACGGCGGTGTACCGAGCGTCGTACAGCGCCGTGCGGATGTTGTCGCTCATGCCGCCGTCGACACTCACATAGGTGCGCAGGCCGGGCAGCTCCTTGACGGTGCCGACCTCGTACAGCGTGACGGTCGTCGGGCCGGCGATGGCCCGACCGGGCTCGACGGCCAGCCGCGGCACCGGCAGGTCGACCGCCTCGCACTCCCGCACGACGATGCGGCGCAGCCCGTCGGCGTACTCGAAGACGTCCATCGGGTCGTCGGCGGCGGTGTAGGCGATTCCCTGGCCGCCGCCGAGGTCGAGCTCGGGCAGGACGACGGCGTGCTCGTCGCGTACCGCCGCGAGCAGGCCGACCATGCGGTGCGCGGCGAGCTTGAAGCCGTGCACGTCGAAGATGTGCGAGCCGATGTGGCAGTGCAGCCCGATCAGCTCGAGCGAGGGCTGCGCGAGCACCCGCCGGACCGCCTCGGCGGCCGCGCCGCTGGCCAGGGAGAAGCCGAACTTCTGGTCCTCCTGGCCGGTCTGGACGTATTCGTGGGTGTGTGCCTCCACGCCGGGCGTCACACGGACGTAAACGCGCTGGCGCACCCCGGCGCCCTCTGCCACGGCCGCGATGCGCACCAGCTCGTCGAAGGAGTCGATGACGATGCGGCCGACACCGACCTCGACGGCGCGCTCGAGCTCGGCGACCGACTTGTTGTTGCCGTGGAAGAGCACCCGCTCGGTCGGGAAGCCGGCGTTCAGCGCGACCGCCAGCTCACCGCCGGTACTCACGTCGAGTGACAACCCCTCCTCGGCGACCCAGCGTGCGACCGCCGTGCACAGGAACGCCTTGCCGGCGTAGTAGACGTCCGCCGCCGGCTCCCCGGAGGCGGGCCCCGGGTCGAAGGCCTGCCGCCACTCGCGGCAGCGGCGGCGGAAGTCGTCCTCGTCCAGGACGTAGGCCGGGGTGCCGAACTCCGCGGCGAGGTCGCGTACGTCCACACCGCCGAGCTCCAGGACGCCGGCATCGGAGCGGGTGGCGTTGCGCGGCCAGACGGCCGGCTCGAGGTCGCTCACCCGGACGCTCGCGGCGGCAGGCAGCACGGTCACCAGCTCACATCCGCTCCGGTGCCGTCACGCCGAGCAGTCGCAGGCCGTTCTCGAGGACGGTGCGGGTGGCCCGCCACAGCAGCAGCCGCGGCGCCGTCGTGGGCGCGACCTCCTCGTCGCCCTTGGGCAGCACCTGGCAGTCGTCCCAGAACCGCTGGGCCGCCTTGGCGACCTTCTCCTCCAGGTAGCGCGCGACCCGGTGCGGCTCCCGCAGCTCCGCGGCCGTCGCCACGACCTGAGGGAACTCCGCGAGCGCCAGCAGCAGCTCGGCCTCGCGCGGGTGGGTGAACAGCGACAGGTCGACCGACGCGGGATCCGGCTCGGCAATCCCCATCTCGGCAGCATTGCGGAGTACGGACGCCGCGCGGGTGGCGGCGTACTGCACGTAGAAGACGGGGTTGTCGCTGCTCCTGCGGGTGACCAGGTCGACGTCGAGGTCCATCGCGGAATCAGCCGACGACCGGGCCAGCGTGTAGCGGGCAGCATCCACGCCCACCAGCTCGACCAGGTCCTCGAGCGTCACCATCGTGCCGGCCCGCTTGGACATCCGGATCGGTGCGCCGCCCTGCAGGACGTTGACCAGCTGCCCGATCGGCAGCTCGAGCGTGGTGTCGGGGTCGTCGCCGAAACACGCGGCCATCGCCCGCATCCGGCCGACGTAGCCGTGATGGTCGGCACCGAGCATGATCACGACCTTGTCGAAGCCGCGGCCACGCTTGTCGAGGTAGTAGGCGGCGTCGGAGGTGAAGTAGGTCGTGCTGCCGTCCGACTTGACCAGGACCCGGTCCTTGTCGTCGCCGAAGTCGGTGGTCCGCAACCAGACCGCGCCGTCCGCCTCGTAGACGTGGCCCTGCCCGCGCAGCCGCTCCAGCGCGCGGCCGACGGCGCCGGAGGTGGCCAGCGACAGCTCCGAGAACCACACGTCGAAGTCGACGCCGAAGGACCGCAGCGACGCGCGGATGTCCTCGACCATGAGCGCGGTGCCGTCGGCGCGCAGCACCTCGAGGATCTTGGTCTCGTCCTCGGCGGGCAGGCCGGCGTTGCGCCACAGCACCCGGGCGGCCACTGCCGGCACATACGCGCCGGCGTAGCCGTCCGCAGGCACCGGCTCGCCCTTCGCGACCGCGAGCAGCGACTCGGCGAACCGGTCGATCTGCAGGCCGGCGTCGTTCACGTAGTACTCCCGGGTGACCTGGGCACCGCTGGCCTGGAGCAGCCGGGCGAGGGCGTCGCCGACGGCCGCCCAGCGCACCCCGCCGATGTGGATCGGCCCCGTCGGGTTGGCCGAGACGAACTCCAGGTTCACGACCTGCCCCGCCGCAGCGTCGTTGGTGCCGTACGCCGCTCCCCGCTCGAGCACCTGCAACGCGACCTGGCCGAGCGAGGCCTGACCCAGCCGCAGGTTCAAAAAGCCCGGCCCGGCGACGGCGACCTGCTCGATGCCGCCGACCTCGCGCAGCCGGACGGCCAGCAGCTCAGCCACCTCCCGCGGCCGCCGGCCGGCCGCCTTGGCCAGCTGCAGCGCGATGCTGGTGGCATAGTCGCCGTGTTCCTTCACGCGGGGGCGCTCGACGCTCACCTCGGGGGGCGGCGTCACGGCCAGCTCACCGGCCTCGACGGCGGCCACGACGGCGGCCCGCACCGCGGCGCCGAGCTCGGAGGGAGTCACCGTCCCAGGGTAGTGCCGCCCCGCACCTAGACTTCCGCGCAGGCGCGTGCAGGGAACGCCTCTGCGGCGCTGCTCGTCCGCATCGTCGGGACCGGCCCGGTCCCGCCCCCCGCTGCACACCTGAACGAGGACGGTCTCCGCATGGCTCGCACACCCGCCACTCCGCGCCGGGCGGCCCCCACGAAGGTCTCCAAGCCCTTCCCGTGGGGCACCGCCCTCGGATCGCTGCTGCTGGCGGCTGCGCTCGTCGGGATCGTCGCCTACGCCGCGCTGAACCAGGGGTCAGGCGTGCGCGACCTCGTCCGCAACCCCGATGCCGCCATCGAGGGGGTGGCGGTCGCCGATGCGGAGTCGCTGAGCCAGGGGCATGTCGCGGGGACGGTGGACTACCCCCAGACGCCACCGAACGCCGGCGACCACAGCGCCACCCCGCAGCAGTGCGACGTGTACACCGAGCCGATCGCGCCGGAGCACGCCGTCCACTCGCTCGAGCACGGCGCGGTGTGGATCACCTACAACGACGAGGTCCCGGCCGACCAGGTCGAGAAGCTGGCCGGCAAGGTGCGGGGGAACCCGTACGGCCTGATGAGCCCGCTGCCCGAGCAGAGCAGCCCGATCAACCTGTCGGCGTGGGGTCGGCGGCTGTCGGTCGACAGCGCCGAGGACGACCGCATCGACGACTTCATCGAGGCCTACGCCAGCGGGCCGCAGACCCCGGAGCCGGGTGCCGCCTGTTCCGGGACCACGAGCACCGGGCCGGTGCAGCCGGCCGCTCCGGACGCGGTCGCGCCGTCGGCGGCGGTGGAGGTGCCGGTCGACCCCAGCGCCGCACCGAGCAGCTAGCGCCGCACCGAGCAGCTAGCGCCGCACCGAGCAGCTGACCGGCGCGGCCTCAGACCAGGTCGCGCGGGATCTCCCTGGACCAGTTCTGGGAGTAGACACGCCGCTGCCCGTGCTCCTCGTCCTTCTCGTAGGCGTCCAGCTGCGCCGACACGACGAAGTCGGTCGGGGTGCAGGTCAGCAGGGTCCGGGTCGAGACGTGCACCTGCCAGTCGCCCCGGGACAGGCCGCGCTCGGTCCGCGTCTCCCCGCGGGCCGAGCTGACGTCGTTGCCGCAGACGCTGAACCACTCGTTCGTCGCCCGGCGCAGCACGGTGCCGGTCTCGTCGATCCGGACGCTGCCCTGGTCGTTGACCACCTCGAGCGCCGAGGTGTCGGTGACCAGATCCCGGACGACCCTCCAGTGGTGCTCCTCCGGGACGAGCGGGGTCACGGCGAGCTCCTGCGCTGCCTCCGGCTCATCGAGGTCGGCAAGCTCACCGTCCTCGTCGGGACGCGGCGCACGCACCGGGACCGACAGCGCGCTGTCCCCGGCGAAGACGGTGACGGTCGCCGGCTCGGGCGCCGGCCAGGCCAGCGGCCAGTACGACGTGGAGACCGACAGCCGGAGCCGGTGACCGGCCGGGAACGCCTGGGCGATGCCGTTCAGCACGACCTCCACGGCACAGCGACGGCCGGGCTCGAGCGGCCGCGGCTGCTCGCTGCCGTCCCGGTGCGTGAGGTTCAGCAGGCCGTACGTCACTCTCGTCGCCTCGCCGTTCGGCGCGACGTCGGACAGCCGGACCGCCAGCATCGCGACGGGGCGGTCGGACGCGACCTCGAGCTGCACGCGCGGCAGGCCCAGGATCTCCAGCCGCTCCTCGAGCGGCTCGCTCTCGAACACCAGCGCGCCGCCGTCCTCCTCGCGCTGGTCATAGGGCAGGTCGGGCGTCGCGGCGTACGACGCCCACTTGCCCGCGAACATCCCGACGCTCAGCGGTGACTGCAGGTCCAGCGGTCGGCGGTCCTGGTCCGTCGGAGCGCGCAGCACCAGTGCGTTGCGGGTGAGGGTGTAGCGGCGCGCCTGGATGTCGGGTGCCGGCCAGCCCGGCTCGCCGACCCAGCGCCCCGGCCGGTCGGCGTACGACGCCTCGGGCGGCATGCTCTCCTGCATCCAGGCCCGCAGCATCGGCTCCTGCATGATCCCGGTGTCCCGGCCCTTGAGCCAGTGGTCCCACCATCGCACCATCTCCTGGAGGAAGCCCACGGCCGGTCCGGGCACACCCAGGTGCGGGTACTTGTGCCCCCACGGGCCGATCAGCCCCTTGCGGGGGACGTCCAGGTGCTCGAGCAGCCGGAAGATGGCGTTGGTGTAGCCGTCCGCCCAGCCGCCGACCGCCAGCACCGGGCACTGCACCCTGCTGTATTCCTCGCACACCGACGCGGGCTTCCAGTAGTCGTCGCGCCGCTGGTGCCTCAGCCACGTCTCGATCCACAGGCCGCTGCCGCGCAGCCGTTCGAACCACAGGTCGCGCCACCGCTCCCCGACGATCTCGGGGTCCGGCGGCAGGCTGTTGAACGCGAACATCACCGTCGCCTCGGACAGGTTGTCCGACAGCAGGCAGCCGCCCATGTAGTGCATGTTGTCGACGTAGAGGTCGTCGGTTGCCGAGGCGCTCACGACGGCCTTCAGCGCAGGCGGGCGGCGGGCCGCCACCTGCAGGCTGTTGAAGCCGCCCCAGGAGATGCCGAACATCCCGACGTTCCCGTCGCACCACACCTGCTCGGCGAGCCAGCCGATGACGTCCTCCGCGTCCTCGTGTTCCGAGGGGCGGTACTCGTCGACCAGCACCCCGTCGGAGTCACCGCTGCCCCGCATGTCGACGCGCACGCTGACGTAGCCGTGGCCGGCGAGGTACGGGTGGTTGAGCGCGTCCCGGCCCCGCGTCATGTCCCGCTTGCGGTACGGGAGGTACTCGAGCACTGCCGGAACCGGTCGCTGCTCGGCGTCCTCGGGCAGCCAGATCCGAGCCGCGAGCCGGGCTCCGTCCCGCATCGGGACGAAGACGTTCTCCAGGACGCGGACCTGGTGCGGGAAGTCCGTGACGGTCCTCATGCGGTGGCCTCCTGTGCGGCTCCCGAGGTCAGGGAGCTGCCCGCCCCGACCCGGTCACCGCGTCGTACTCGAAGGGCAGCAGGTCCAGACACGCGTGGTAGTGGGCCACCAGCTGCTCACGGTCGTCGGCGCCGAGATACAGGACCCCGAGGATGTACTGGTAGCTGTCCTGGTGGGCGAGGCCGGAGAGCCGGTCACCCGGCTGCACATCGATCTTGACCAGGGTCTCCGGGAACTTCTCCTGAAGCCGCGCGACGTCCTCGGGGGCGGGCACCCCCGCGACGACGGCGTCCTCGGTGCGGACGATGTTGCACTTCGCCGCCACCGCGTGTCCCCCCTGCCGGTGCGGCATCCGGGGCCGCTGCCCGAGCGCCACGTCCACCGCGACCTCGTGGTTGGAGGCCCCGTCCACCTTGGCGAACAGGTCGCTGTGCGACTGCGAGATCCGGGTGTTCACCTCGATCAGCCACAACTTGTCACGGGCCTCGTCCCACATGAACTCGGCGTTGAAGCAGCCGTTGTCGTAGCCGACCTGCCGCAGATAGCGCTCGCAGACGTCGGCCATCTGCCGCTGCACCCGCTCGGGAACGGTGCCGGCCGGGTAGTCCAGGCGGGAGATGGCGTGGGTCTCCGGATCGGTGTACATGTCCACCACGCCGTGCACGGCGAACTCCCCCTGGAACATCGACCCCTCGGGGGCCGCCTGGATGCCGTCGATCAGCTCCTCGGCCAGACACGTGCGGCCGGTCGCCTCTCGGAGCTCGGGCGGGAGGTCGAGATGGGACAGCGCCTGGTCGAAGGGGTCACCGATCTCCCGGATGCCCGCCCGGATCTCCTCGACGGCTCGGACGAAGCCCTCGGCGCCGGCCACCTTGAAACCCAGCTCCGAGGAATGCGACTTGACCGGCTTGACCCAGAACGGGAAGTCCAGCTCGATGCCCTCGAGCGCGTGGTCGTCGAACGGGTCGAACGAGGTGAAGCGCGGCACCACCTCCGGAACGCAGGCGACCTGCTCCAGGCGGCTCCAGTACTTGTGCTCGGTCTTCAGCACGCTCTCCGGCGACGGGGAGGGCAGGCCGCGCTCGGCCGCCAGGATCGGCGCCAGCACGCTCACCGGGAAGTCCCAGTGGGCCACCAGAGCCTCCACGCTGCCGGGATGTGCGGCGAGTTCGCGCCGCGCCTGCTCGAGCAGCTCCTCGAAGTCGAAGCGGGTCTGCGCGACCAACCGACCGTAGCCCAGCAGGTCGTGGAACGTGCACCGGTCTGCGTCGCGGATCGTCGCGAGCTCGCCCCGCTGGAGGTCGGTGAGGCCCAGGACGAAGACGTTGTTGCTCATGCCGAAGGCCCTGCCCGACGGACAACGCCGGACACCTGCTGCGCAGGAACCGGCTCAGGCCGGCGGCAGGCCCGCGAGCCGGCGGACAACCCCGATCAGTTCGTCGGGGTCGAACGGCTTGGTGAGGTAGGCGTCGACGCCGATCCGGCTGCCGCGTTCGAGGTCGGCCTCCTGGGCACGGGCCGACAGCAGGACCACCCTGATGCCTGCGGTCTCCGGGTCGGCCCGCAGCCGGCTCGCCGCCTCCCAGCCGTCCAGCCTGGGCATCATGATGTCGAGGGTCACGACGTCCGGCGCAACGTCCTTGACCTTGTCCAGGCAGTCCTGCCCGTCGACCGCCGTGGCGACCTCGAAGCCCTCGAGCTCGAGGTTCACGGTGATGAGCTGCCGGATCACGTCGTCGTCGTCGACCACGAGGACACGGCCCAGGCTGCTCGACATGATGAGGACGCTACACACGCTCGGGGCGACCTGCCGGAACGCGGCTGACTGGTAGCGTCCTGGACGCCCGGAGCCCCCGTAGCTCAGGGGATAGAGCGGCGCCCTCCGGAGGCGTAGGCGCAGGTTCGAATCCTGCCGGGGGCACGCACGCAGACGATCTCATCCATGCCGGAGCTGCCGCCTGATCAACGCCGGCTTTCGTACGCTGTGCCGGCCTGCGAATGTGCGGGTGTCCCGCGTTGATCACCAGCAGGTGAGGCAACCTGTGCACCCCGTGAGCGAGTGCTGCAGACAAGCCCCATCCGGGGCTCAAGCCGGCGCAGGTTCCTGCCGATACGCGCAGCATGGACGCAGACCCGGCGCTGCAGCGGCTGTACGACCGCTACCGCGTGGTCGTGGCCGCGCACCGTTCGCAGAAGCGGACCAGCAGCCTGCCTGCCGCCGAGGCGGTCCTGGAGGCTCGGGTGCTGCTCTACGAGCACCTGGTGGCCACCGGCTGGGACCCACCGGCAGAGGTTCGCCGTCAGCTGGCCCTCGACGCGCTGCTGATCGAGCAGCCGCCCAGTGAGCTGGCCGGCTGAACGGAGCCGACCGCCCGCGCACGTCCCACGGCGGCCCACCCGCGCGCGTTCCACAGCGCCCGCCAGCGCATGGTCAGCAGGTCGTCGGCGCGGGCGCAGCCGCAGTGATCAGGTAGCGGTCGACGGTGCTGCGCACGCAGGCCGACGATCCGGAGCGGTAGACGGTGTGGCCCTCGCCCCGGTAGCTCACCAGCACGCCCTTGGACAGCTGCTCGGCCAGGGCAACCGACCAGGCGTACGGCGTGGCCGGGTCGCCCGTGGTCCCCACCACGACGACCGGCGGTGACCCCGGCGCCGTGACCCGCTTGGGCTCCCCCACCGAAGGCACCGGCCACCTCGAGCAGACCAGACCCGAGAGCGCCACCGTGGGGCCGAACCTCGGCGCGTCCTTGCGGACCCGCTCGGCCAGCGCGAGGTAGGGCGCGGTCTCGCGAGGCCACTGCCGGTCCAGGCAGACCACGGCCGAGAGTGCCTCGCTGATGTTGGCGTAACCGGCGGACGTGCGGTCGAGGTAGGCGTCGGACAGCGCGAGCATCGGCGCGCCGTCACCGCGTTCGGCAGCGACCAGGGCGTCGGCGACGGCCGGCCAGCCGCTGGCCCTGCTGTACAACCCGCCCAGCACGCCGAGCGAGAACTCGCCCGGGCCGAGCCGGCGCGCCTGCCGCGTCGGCAGGGACGCCTGCTCGACCTTCGCGGCGAGCCGGTCGTAGGCCTCGAGCAGGTCGCCGTCGACCGCGCCCCGGTAGCTGCAGCCGCGCCGCTGGCAGTCGGCCAGAAAGGCCTCCAGCGCGCGGTCGAAGCCCTTCGACTGCCCCTCGAGCAGGCCATCCCAGGTCAGCTGTGGATCGATGCCGCCGTCCAACACCATCGCGCGGACCCGCGTCGGATAGGCATCCAGGTACGCCGCGCCGAGCGAGGTGCCGTAGGAGTAGCCGAGGTAGGTGAGCGTCCGGTCGCCGAGGGCGGCGCGTACGCGGTCGAGGTCCGCCGCCGCCTCGGCGGTCGAGACGTGCGGCAGCAGACGTCCGGAGCGCCGAGCGCACCCGGCGGCGAATCTCTCGTTGGTGACCTCGAGCTCGCGCACCTCCGCGTCGTCGTCCGGGCTGGGATCCACGGCGAAGTAGGCGTCCAGCTCGGCGGTGGTGCCGCACCGGACGGGCGCGGTGCGGCCGACCCCGCGCGGGTCGAAGGCGACCAGGTCGAAGCGGGCGCGTACCGGCTCCGGAATCTGTCGCCAACCCACCTGCAGGTAGTCGACGGCAGAGGCACCGGGGCCGCCAGGGTTGACGACGAGCGAGCCGATCCGCTGTCCGCGCTGGGCGGTCCGCAGCCGGGTGAGAGCGAGGTCGACGCTTCCCGCGGCCGGCTCGCCGCTGACGAGCGGCACCCGCAAGCTGGCGCACTGGAAGTCGCCCTCGCAGGCCTGCCACGACAGGGGTGCAGGCGCGGCAGTGACCGTCGTCGGCGACGCGGTGGGGGAGGTCCCGGTGGCCACGAGCGACGCGGTGGGCGCAGGCGACGCGGCGGAACTCGGGGAAGAAACCGCCGAGCGTGCCCGGACCGTCGGGTCATCGCCGGTGCCGCAGCCGACGGCCAGCAGCGCGAGGGCTACCAGGGCAGCGGCGTACGGGCCTGTCACCGACCCAGTCTGCGGCACCGGACCACCGGGGCGGGACACCACGCGTCGACAACCGCTGCCGACGGCGCTCCCGCGGCAGCGTAGTCTGAAGCACCGGGCAGCCAAGGCAGAACACTTCCGGGAAGAGGCGATTCCACGCGTGTCGACGCAGCCGGGCCAGCAGACCGACTTCGGTGCCAACGAGTGGCTGGTCTATGAGATCCACCAGCAGTATCTGAAGGACCCCGACAGCGTCTCCGACGCCTGGCGCGAGTTCCTGTCGGACTACAAGCCGGCGGTCGAGGGCACCGCACCCAACGGCGGCCCGGCCGGCGGCATCAAGGGCACGCCGCCGCCGGCCCCGACCGCCCAGGCGCCCGACACCCAGGCCCCCGCTGCCCCGGGGCCAGCCCCGGCCGCTCCCGCCCCGGCCGCTCCCGCCCCGGCACCGGCGGCCCCCGCGGCCGCGGCGGAGAAGAAGCCGGCTGCGACCGCCGGCATGCAGACGACCCCGCTCAAGGGGGCCGCTGCGCGGGTGGTCAGCAACATGGAGTCCTCGCTCACCGTCCCGACCGCCACCAGCGTGCGCAGCGTCCCCGCCAAGCTGCTGGCGGACAACCGCATCGTCATCAACAGCCACCTCCGGCGCTCACGCGGCGGCAAGGTCTCCTTCACCCACCTCATCGGCTATGCCCTGGTGCGTGCGGCGACCGACGTGCCGGTGATGAACAACAGCTACGCCGAGGTCGACGGCAAGCCCGTGGTCGTGACGCCCGACAACGTCGGTCTCGGTCTCGCGATCGACCTGCAGAACGCCAACGGCTCCCGCTCCCTCGTCGTCGCCGCCATCCGGGGCGCCGACGCGATGGACTTCTCGCAGTACTGGGCGGCGTACGAGGACATCGTCCGGCGGGCCCGCGCCGGCAAGCTGACCACCGAGGACTTCCAGGGCACGACCATCAGCCTGACCAACCCGGGCGGTATCGGAACGGTCCACTCCGTGCCGCGGCTGATGCAGGGCGCCGGCGCGATCATCGGCGTCGGCGCGATGGAGTACCCCGCAGAGTTCCAGGGGGCGTCGGAGGAGACGCTCGCGCGGCTCGCGGTCAGCAAGGTCATCACGCTCACCAGCACGTACGACCACCGCATCATCCAAGGCGCCCAGTCCGGTGAGTTCCTGCGCCGCATGCACCAGCTGCTGCTGGGCGAGGACGGCTTCTACGACGACATCTTCGCCAGCCTGCGCATCCCGTACGTCCCGGTGCGCTGGGTCCCGGACCAGCAGGCCAGCCACGAGGGTGACCTCGACAAGGCCACCCGGGTCATGGAGCTCATCCACGCCTACCGGGTGCGCGGCCACCTGATGGCCGACACCGACCCACTCGAGTTCAAGGTGCGCAGCCACCCCGACCTCGACGTGGTCACGCACGGCCTGTCGCTGTGGGATCTCGACCGCGAGTTCCCGGTGGGCGGCTTCGCCGGCAAGAAGGTGATGAAGCTGCGCGACGTCCTCGGCGTCCTGCGCGACTCCTACTGCCGGACCGTCGGCATCGAGTACATGCACATCCAGGACCCCGACGAGCGCATCTGGCTGCAGGACCGGGTGGAGAAGAAGGCGCAGCAGCCGGACCGTGACGAGCAGCTGCACGTGCTCGAGCGGCTCAACGCCGGCGAGGCCTTCGAGTCCTTCCTGCAGACCAAGTACGTCGGGCAGAAGCGCTTCTCGCTCGAGGGCGGCGAGACCCTCATCCCGCTGCTCGACGGGGTACTCCAGCGCGCCGCCGACGAGCGGCTGGACGAGGTCGCCATCGCCATGCCGCACCGCGGCCGCCTCAACGTGCTGGCCAACATCGTCGGCAAGAGCTACGCCCAGATCTTCCGCGAGTTCGAGGGCAACATCGACCCCCGCACCGCGCACGGCTCAGGTGACGTGAAGTACCACCTCGGGGCCGAAGGCTCGTTCACCAGCCTGGCCGGGCGGGAGATCGCCGTGAGCCTGCAGGCCAACCCGTCGCACCTCGAGGCGGTCAACCCGGTTCTCGAAGGCGTCGTGCGCGCGAAGCAGGACATGATCAACAAGGGCGAGCAGGGCTTCACCGTCCTCCCGGTCCTGCTGCACGGCGACGCGGCCTTCGCCGGCCAGGGCGTCGTGGCCGAGACGCTGCAGATGGCGCAGCTGCGCGGCTACCGCACCGGCGGCACCGTGCACGTCGTCGTCAACAACCAGGTCGGCTTCACCACCGGGCCGCACTCCGCCCGCTCGTCGCTCTACGCCACCGACGTCGCCCGCATGGTGCAGGCGCCGATCTTCCACGTGAACGGCGACGACCCCGAGGCCTGCGTCCGCGTCGCCAAGCTGGCCTTCGACTACCGGCAGGCGTTCAAGAAGGACGTCGTGATCGACATGGTCTGCTACCGCCGCCGTGGTCACAGCGAGGTCGACGAGCCGTCCTTCACCCAGCCGCAGATGTACGACATGATCGACGCCAAGCGCTCGGTGCGGAAGATCTACACCGAGAACCTCATCGGCCGGGGCGACATCAGCGTCGACGAGGCCGAGGAGGCGCTGCGCAACTATCAGGAGCAGCTGGAGAAGGTCTTCCAGGGCACCCGCGAGGCCGCGAACGCGCCCTCGATGTACCCGGAGCGCAAGGAGCCCGGCGTCGACGACCTGCAGACCGCCATCACCCGCGAGGTGGTCAAGGCGATCGTCGACTCGCAGGTCACGATGCCGGAGGGCTTCACCGTCCACCCGCGGCTGCTGCCGCAGCTGCAGAAGCGCGCCAAGATGATCGACGACGGCACCATCGACTGGGCGATGGGCGAGACACTCGCCCTGGGCTCGCTGCTGCTGGAGGGCCATCCGGTCCGGCTGGCCGGCCAGGACGCCCGCCGCGGCACCTTCGGCCACCGGCACTCCGTCGTCGTCGACCGCGTGAACGGCAACGAGCACACCCCGCTGGCCCACCTGTCCGAGGACCAGGCAGCCTTCTACGTCTACGACTCCCTGCTGAGCGAGTACGCCGCGATGGGCTTCGAGTACGGCTACGCGGTCGCCCGGCCCGACGCCTTGGTGCTGTGGGAGGCGCAGTTCGGCGACTTCGTCAACGGCGCGATGACCATCGTCGACGAGTTCATCGCCGCTGGTGAGGCCAAGTGGGGACAGCTCTCCGGTGTGACGCTGCTGCTGCCGCACGGCTACGAGGGTCAGGGCCCCGACCACTCCTCGGCCCGGCTGGAGCGCTTCCTGCAACTGTGCGCCGAGGACAACATGGTGGTGGTCGCGCCGACGACGCCGGCCAGCTACTTCCACCTGCTGCGCAGGCAGGCCCTGCAGTCGCACAAGCGGCCCCTGGTGGTCCTGTCGCCCAAGTCGATGCTGCGCCTGCGGGCCGCCGCCTCGGCGGTGGAGGACTTCACCGACGCCGGCTTTGCGCCGGTGCTGGTCGACCCGGACGGAATCGACGCCACGGGTGTCCAGCGCGTGGTCCTCACGACCGGCAAGGTCTTCTACGACCTGCTCTCGGCCCGTCGCAAGAGCCAGGACGACCGGGTGGCGCTGGTGCGCGTCGAGCAGCTCTACCCGCTGCCGGGCGAGGAGATCGCCGACGCCCTGGCCGGCTACCCCAACGCCACGGACATCGTGTGGTGCCAGGAGGAGCCGGCCAACCAGGGCGCCTGGTCGCACATGGCGCTCTCGCTGCCCGAGCACCTGCCGCCGGGCCGCTCGCTGCGCCGCCTCTCCCGCAAGGCCGGCTCCTCGCCGGCGGCCGGCTCCAGCAAGGTGCACGAGGCCGAGCAGGCGGCGCTGATCACGGCGGCGCTGGAGCTCTAGTGCGGCTGGTCTGACCGGGTGTACTTCACCGACCGGGGCCTCGAGGAGCTCGCCGAACGCCGCGGTGAGGAGACGGTGACGCTGTCCTGGCTGGCCGAGCGGATGCGGCAGTTCGTCGACGCCCAGCCGGAGTTCGAGGTGCCGATCGAGCGGCTGGCGACCTGGCTGGCGCGGCTGGACGACGACGAGGACGAGTAGCCGGCGCCTCCCGTACGCCCCGCTGGCGCACGGGAGGACGGGTCAGCCGACCTCGGTGGTGATCTCGATCGACCCCTCCAGGCTGCGGGCCACCGGGCAGCCCTGCGCGTGCGTGGCGAGCACCCGGTCGAGCTTCTCCCGATCCTCGTCGGCGACCGTGAGCCCGGTGTAGGTCACCCGGATCCGCTTGACCACCAGCACCTTCCCCTCGAGCTCCACCTCACCGCGCGCGTGCCCCACCAGACCGGTGGGGTCCATCCGCCGAGCCCCGAGGGCTCCGGCGAACGTGCCGGTGAGTCAACCAAGTGCCGCGCCAACAAGGTGGTCGATCGTGCTGGCGTGGCTCGGGAACTGCCCGGGCTGCGCGCCGTAGTGCTCGGCGATGGCGCCGTGCATGCCGTAGAGGGTCGGCTCCTCGTCGCCGGGGAGGTATGCCGCGCGCAGCGAACCCTCCCTGCGCTCGACACGGACCTCGGACACGTACGCGACCTCTCCCACGGGAACCTCCTGGTTGTCGACCGATGCGCCGTGAGCATGCCCCGTCGTGGCTCGGGTAGCACCGCCGGAGCCATCCGATGAGGAGTCGTCGTGCGCCTGCCCATCGACCCCCGACCCGACCGGCCGGTAGCCCAGTCTCGCCGGCACCTCGCGGCTCCGGAGGTTCGCCTCGTCGCAGTGGATCTCCATCCGGTGGACGTCGGGGACCTCGAGCGCCGCCCTCGTCAGAGCCCCCGCAGCAGCGGTGGCGTAGCCACGGCCTTCCGCGTCAGCACACAGCCAGTAGCCGAGCTCCAGCGCTCCCGGTCCGATGCGGCGGTGCAGGCCGAACCTGCCCAGGACCACCTCACCGTCACCGGTGAGGGCGAGATAGTTGTACTCCTGCCCCTTCTCCCACGCGGCGTCCACGGCGAACTGGCGCTCCCGCTGGACACCGACCGTTCCCGCCTCCTTCGTCGCCCACGGCATCCACGGCTGGAGGTGCTCCAGGTTCCGGGCCACGGCCGCCGCCATCCGCTCGACGTCGTCCGCGACGAGCCGGCGGAGGATGAGCCTGCCCGCGTCGATGAGCTCGGGCGGGTGCACGCGCATGATGCTGACTGTGCAGCACCTGGCGCCCGACGCGCCAAGGGTTTCCCGCGATCCAGGGGTAAAGCAGTGCCGGCCACCTCCTGTGGCGTGATGTTCCCGGTGTCGCGTCACCGCGCTTCTGCCCCGTCGCGAAGAGCACCCCTCGTGCGGCGGCTCGTCGGCAGTTGATCTTCTGGATGCTGGATTCGCAGCAAACGCGCCGGCGTGTCCGCTGCCGATCCAGCAACCAAAAGATCACCAGGCATGAAGATCTTGGTTGGGACGCACGGTAGTACCGGCTCTGCGCCAGCAGGGGACCGAGTAGAAGACCGGCTCCCGACGGTGTGGCATGCACCGCCTCCAACGGCTCGCGGTCTCGGCAGTGCCTCGTCCCTCACCTGCGCGCGTACGGACCCCACCGCGGGTCGGCGATCCGGCGGTCCGAGCCGCTGCCGCGCAGCGACCACACGAGGGCGGCGCCGACGACGAAGCCGAGCACGTGGGCCAGGTAGGCGGTGCCGGTTGCCTCCGACAGGCCGGCACCGCTCGCATAGAGGTACTGCAGCACGAACCAGCTGCCCAGCACCAGCCAGGCCGGCAGGCGTACGGGCAGGAAGAAGAAGAACGTCAGCAGCGACCAGACCCGGGCCTTCGGGAACAGCACGAGATAAGCGCCGAGCACTCCGGCGATCGCCCCGGACGCGCCGACGAGCGGCTGGCTCGACCCGTGGAAGAACAGCGAGAAGCCGTACGTGGCGGCGTATCCGCAGCCGAGGTAGAAGGCCAGGAAGCGCACCTTGCCGAGCCGGTCCTCGACGTTGTTGCCGAAGACGTAGAGGAACAACAGGTTGCCGAGCAGGTGCAGCCACCCACCGTGCAGGAACATCGCGAACAGCACCGACAGCGCCGGCGACTTCTCGTAGGGCGGCGGCGACTGGGTGACGCAGCCGGTGCGGCCACCGGCCGATGTGCCGACCGCGCCGGTGGCGACCTCGTCGGCCGGGTCGTTGCTCACCACCTCGGCCGGCTTGGCGGCGTACTCGTCGAGAAAGGCGACCTGCCGGCAGAGGGAGGCGGCGTTGCCCTCGCCCAGCAGCGGCGCGACCGCGATCGGGCTGATCAGGAAGGCGACGACATTGGTGACCAGCAGGAGCCGCGTCACCCAGGGGGTGCGCCGCGTCGGGTTGACGTCGTGGACGGGCAGCACCACAGGAACTCCTAGGGGGTCAGGACCAGCTTGCCGACCACGTCCCCCGCAGCCAGCCGCTCGAAGCCCCGCGCCGCCTGCGCGAGCGGGATCACCTCGTCCACCGGGGGGCGCAGGCCGGTGGCCTCGAGCAGGCGCAGGAGGCCGGCGAGTTCGTCGCGGGTGCCCATCGTCGACCCGACGACACGCAGTTGCAGGAAGAACAGCCGGTTGAGGTCGGCGCCCGGGTCGGCGCCCGTCGTCGCGCCGGACACCACCAGCGTGCCGCCGGGGCGCAGGCTCTTCATCGAGTGCGACCAGGTCGCCTTGCCGACCGTCTCGAGCACCGCGTCGACCCGGGCGGGCAGCCGCGCACCGGGCTCGAAGACCTCGTGCGCGCCGAGCTCGAGCGCACGGGCCCGCTTGGCCTCGTCCCGGCCGGTGACCCAGACGACCAGGCCGGACGCACGGGCGAGCGCGATGGCGGCGGTGCTGACCCCGCCGCCGGCGCCCTGCACCAGGACGCGGTCACCGGGCGAGACCGCGGCGTTGGTGAACAGCATCCGGTAGGCCGTCAGCCAGGCCGTCGGCAGGCAGGCTGCCTCCTCGAAGGACAGACCGGCCGGCTTGGGCAGCAGGTTGCGGCGGGGCACGACGACCTGCTCGGCCAGCGTGCCCTGGTGCAGCTCGGACAGGATGCTGCGCCGGGGGTCCAGTGTCTCGTCACCCGTCCAGTCCGGGTCGCCGACCAGGGCGTGCACGACGACCTCGCGGCCGTCCTCGTCCACCCCCGCCGCATCGCAGCCGAGCACCATCGGCAGCCGGTCGGCGGCCAACCCCACGCCGCGCAGGCTCCACAGGTCGTGGTGGTTCAGGCTGGCGGCCCGCACCGTGACGGTCGCCCATCCCTCGGCTGCCTGTGGCTCGGGGCGGTCGCCGACCGTCAGGCCGGACAGCGGGTCATCGGCGGACTGGGAGGTGCAGGTGGCAGCAAGCATCCACCGACAGTACGAGGTGGCGGCTGCTAGAGCCGGGCGACCCCTTCGGTCCGGGCGGCCGCGGCGACCGCCTCGGCGACGGCCGGAGCCACCCTGGTGTCGAACACGCTGGGGATCACGCACTCCGCGCAGAGGTCGTCGCCGACGACCGCGGCCAGCGCCTCGGAGGCGGCCAGCTTCATGCCCTCGGTGATGCGGGTGGCGCGCACGGCCATGGCGCCGCGGAAGACGCCCGGGAAGGCCAGCACGTTGTTGATCTGGTTGGGGAAGTCGCTGCGGCCGGTCGCGACGACGCGTGCGCCGGCGGCACGGGCGACGTCGGGGTGCACCTCCGGGGTGGGATTGGCCATCGCAAAGACGATGCCGTCCGGCGCCATCGACGCGACCGCCTCGACCGGGATCGTGCCGGAGGACAGACCGACCAGGACGTCCGCCCCTGCCAGCGCCTCGATGAAGCTGCCGGTGCGGTTGTCCTTGTTGCTGATCTCGGCGAACAGCCGCTTCACGCCGTTGAGGTCCGCGCGGCCGGCGTGCACCATGCCTTTGCTGTCGGCGATCGCGAGCTCGCCGATGCCGGCCTCGAGAATCATCTTCGATACGGCGATACCGGCCGCGCCGGCACCGGAGACCACCACGCGCAGGTCGGACAGCGAGCGTCCGGTCAGGGTCGCGGCGTTGCGGAGGGCGGCGAGCACGACGATCGCGGTGCCGTGCTGGTCGTCGTGGAAGACCGGGATGTCCAGCCGCTCCTGCACCCGCCGCTCGACCTCGAAGCAGCGCGGGGCACTGATGTCCTCGAGGTTGATGCCACCGAAGGCCGGTGCCAGCCGCACGACCGTCTCGACCAGGTCGTCGAGGTCGGTGACGTCGAGGCAGATCGGGACGGCGTCGATCCCACCGAACTGCTTGAACAGCAGCGCCTTTCCCTCCATCACCGGCAGCGCGGCCGTCGGACCGATGTCGCCCAGGCCCAGCACCGCCGTGCCGTCGGTGACGACCGCGACCGTGTGCGACTTCCAGGTGTAGTCGTAGGCGAGGTCGGGCTGCTCGGCGATGGCGGTGCAGATCTTCGCGACACCTGGGGTGTATGCCAGCGACAGGTCCTCCCGGGTCTCCAGCGGGACGCTCGAGACGATCTGGACCTTGCCGCCCCGATGCAGGGCGAAGGCGGCGTCGGCGTCGCGGTCGGTGACCGGACCGACCAGGTCGAGAGCAGGTCGGGGCGCCGGCGTCGACACGCGCGAGCCCTCCAGCGGGGCGGACATGGTTCTCCTCGGACGGGATGGGTGGGCGAACGGCGCGGACCGGCCCGACGGGTGGGTCGAGCAGGGGCCGGCCGGACGGGGGTCACCCGTGCGAGACCACCCCATCCTCGCAGGTCCGGCGGCCGGTCGGCGCCGGACCCCTGACTAGGGTTCGTGGTGTGCAGGTCGACGAGCTGAAGGTGCCGGGTGCGTGGTCGTTCACCCCGCGGCAGTTCCCCGACCCCCGCGGGGTCTTCCTCGAGTGGTTCAAGGCGGAGGTCTTCGCGCGAGCGGTCGGCCAGCCGCTGACCGTGCAGCAGGCCAACCACAGCGTGAGCAGCCGGGGCACCCTGCGCGGCGTGCACTTCGCCGACGTGCCGCCGGGACAGGGAAAGTACATCTACTGCACCCGTGGAGCGGTCCTCGACGTCGTCGTGGACATCCGCGTCGGGTCGCCGACGTTCGGCATCAGCGACGCCGTCCGGCTCGACGACCGGGACCGTCGCGGCGTCTACCTGTCCGAGGGACTGGGCCACGCCTTCCTGGCGCTGACCGACAACGCCGACGTCACCTACCTGTGCAGCGAGCCCTACAACCCCGGGCACGAGCACGGCATCTCCCCCCTCGATCCGGCGCTGGACCTGCCGTGGCCGGACGACGTCGAGGCGCTGCTGTCCGACAAGGACGCCGCCGCGCCCACGCTCGCGCAGGCCCAGGCGTCCGGGCTCCTCCCGGCGTACGACGACTGCCTGCGCTGCTACGACAGCCTGCGCGGCAGTCTGCGGACCGGCAGCGGCCAGTAGCGCAGCACCACCCGGCCGAACACCTGCGCCGGCCCGTACCTGCGGCTGTCGTCGGTGACCGCCGGGTTGTCGCTCTCGAGCCACCACAGCTCGTCCACCGAGCGGACAGCCCGCTTGACCACCAGCAGGTCCGGCCGCGCCGGGAAGCGGGCCACCACGATGCATCCGGCGGTGACCCGACCTGCTCGTCGTACGAGCAGGCAGTCTCCGGGGTGCAGGGTCGGCAGCATCGACGGTCCCTCGACCAGGACGGTGCGCAGTGGACCTCCAGGGCTAGGGTCGTGACAGAGACCAGACCCCACCACGATCGGAAGGACGAGCATGCTCCTGCGCAGCTTCCTCACCGCCCTGCTCACTCCGCGGACCGTCGTCTCGGCCCACTGCGACCTGCCCTGCGGCGTCTACGACCCCGCCCAGGCCCGTATCGAGGCGCAGTCCGTCAAGGCCATGCAGGAGAAGTACCTCGCCAACGAGGACCCGGTCTTCCGCGGCCGGGCGATCGGCATCATCGGCGAGCGGGCCACGCTCGTGAAGCACCACCTCGCCGTGCTGTGGCACGACTACTTCAAGGCCGAGCACTTCGAGAAGTACCCGCAGCTGCACACCCTGGTCAACGACACGATCAAGCTGGCCAGCGGCACCGGCGCCAAGCAGAAGATCGACCCCGCCGAGGGCCAGAAGCTGCTCGACGGCATCGACGAGATCGCCACCATCTTCTGGGAGACCAAGGGCAAGGCGTACGAGAAGCCGGCCGCCTGATCCCGTTGCCGAAGGCCGGTCCCCGTGCGGGGCCGGCCTTCGGCATGCCAGGGTCTGCGGATGGCCGAGAGAGTGCTGGTACCGCCGCCGTGGAACGCCTAGTCCGCCCGGCCGTCGAGGCCGACGTGCCCGTCCTGCTCGAGCTGGTCCGCGAGCTGGCCGCCTACGAGCGTGAGCCGGATGCCGTCGAGGCCACCGAGCCGATGCTGCACGAAGCGCTGTTCGGGCCGCGCCCGGTGGCGTCGTGCCACGTCGCCCTCGCCGCCGACGGATCGGTCGCGGGCTTCGCGCTCTGGTACGTCACCTTCTCCACCTGGAAGGGCCGTCCCGGCCTGTGGTTGGAGGACCTGTTCGTCCGGCCCGCGGTCCGTGGACAGGGACTGGGCCGGGCGCTGCTGCAGGAGCTCGCGGCGGTGTGCGTGGAGCGTGGCTACCCGCGGCTGGAGTGGTGGGTCCTCGACTGGAATCAACCGGCGATCGGCTTCTACCGCTCGCTGGGTGCCGCGGCGCAGGACGCGTGGACGACCTGGCGGACGGAGGGCCGGCACCTCCGGGCGCTGGCCGAGGGCGCAGCCGGGCCCGAAGGCGTGCGCTGAGTGTCGGATGCTTCCGTGCGGACATAGGATTGTCCTGACCGGTGCGACCCACCGGTGCGTCCGGCTGCCGCTACCCGGCCCGGGCCCATGAGCAGGAGCGACCGCCGGCCACGCCGGCACCCGGAGGGCGCATGGCCGACCGCAAGGGCACGTCGACCAGGACGGAACGACCCGTGGCGGAGAACGCCGCCGCACTCTCCGGCGACGCCGGCCGTGACGTCGTGGTGCTCCGGCTGCCGGCGGCAGGTGCCTATCTGTCCGTGCTGCGCACGGCCACCGCAAGCCTGGCATCGCGGCTGGACTTCACCATCGACGACATCGAGGACCTGCGGATCGCGGTCGACGAGGCCTGCGCCATGCTGCTCACCCAGGCCATGGCCGGCGCCGACCTCGAGTGCCGCTTCGAACTGACCGCCGACGCCATCGACGTGGCGGTCAGCGTCCTGACCCTCGACGGGCAGCAGCCCTCGCGCGACACCTTCGCCTGGACGGTGCTGACAGCGCTGGCCGGTGAGGTGGACAGCTCCGTGGACGGCGACAGCCGGGTGACGCTGACCCTGCACAAGACCAAGGCCGACGACGACGGCCTGGCGCCGTGAGCGAGGCTCCCGGCATCGACGCTGTCGAGACCCCGGCGCAGCCGTTCCCGCCCGGCCAGGAGACGGTGCTCGACCTCGATGCACCTCCGGTCGAGGTGGAGGCCGTGCCGCTCACGGCCCGCGCCGAACGGACCGCCGCCGACCGCGCGCGGGCGCGGGCGATGTTCGAACGGCTGTCCACGATGCCGGAGGACGACCCGTCCCGGGTCCGGCTGCGCGAGGAGCTGGTCGAGGCGCACCTGCCGCTGGTCGAGTACCTTGCGCGCCGCTTCCGCAACCGCGGTGAGCCGCTCGACGACCTCATCCAGGTGGCGACGATCGGCCTGATCAAGTCCGTCGACCGGTTCGATCTGGAGCGGGGCGTGGAGTTCTCCACCTACGCCACCCCCACCATCGTCGGCGAGATCAAGCGGCACTTCCGCGACAAGGGCTGGGCGATCCGGGTGCCGCGCCGCCTGCAGGAGCTCAAGCTCAGCCTCACCAAGGCCACCAGCGAGCTGTCCCAGAAGAACGGCCGCTCCCCCACGGTGGCCGAGCTCGCGCAGCACCTGGGGATGACCGAGGAGGAGATCCTCGAGGGGCTGGAATCGGCGAACGCCTACTCCGCGGTGAGCCTGGATGCACCCGACGGCGGCGACGACGACTCACCGGCGGTCGCGGACTCCCTCGGCGTGCTGGACGACGCACTCGAGGGCGTGGAGTACCGCGAGTCGCTCAAGCCGCTGCTCGAGCAGCTCCCGGCGCGCGAGAAGAAGATCCTCATGCTGCGGTTCTTCGGCAACATGACCCAGTCGCAGATCGCCGCCGAGCTCGGGATCAGCCAGATGCACGTCTCGCGCCTGCTGGCCCGCACGCTCGCCCAGCTGCGCACCCGGCTGCTCGCCGAGGAGTAGGGCCGGTGCGGATCTCCAGCCGGTACGAGCCGTCGCGCAGCGCCGGCAGCTAGTCGATCCCGCGGAAGGCCAGCCGCGCCTCGGGCGTGGCCAGCTGGTGGAGGACGCCGCCCGCCAGCAGGAGCACCGGCAGCGCGGCGTACCAGACGCGGCCCTGGAGCAGTCCCACCCCGACGGGCACGGCGAGCAGCTGCACGACGACGGCCGGCGAGCGCGACCAGCCAGCAGTCCTGCGCAGGCCGCGCGCCACGAACAGCACCAGCCCGCCCACGACGACAGTGAACCCGGCCTCCACCAGCGTCGCAGTACGGTCGTACGGGGTGCCGAACACCCCGGCGAGGCCATAACCGAAACCGAGCAGGGCCAGCGCCCCGCCCTCGAACCCCACCAGCAGCGCGGCGCGGGTCACGGGCGAACTCACGATCGGCCAGACTACTGGCGGTAGGGTCGCTCACATGCGTGCGCTGCTGGTCGTCAACCCCAAGGCCACAGCCACCACCGAGCGGATGCGCGACGTGCTCACGCGCGCCCTGGCCAGTCAGGCCAAGCTGGATGTCGTGCAGACCGAGGCCCGCGGCCACGCCACCTCGCTGGCCCGCCAGGCCGTGGTCGACGGACTCGACGTGGTGGTGGCGCTCGGCGGCGACGGCACCGTCAACGAGGTGGTCAACGGGCTGCTCGCCGACGGCCCGGCCGCGGGGCTTCCCGCACTCGCCGTCGTCCCCGGTGGCAGCACCAATGTCTTCGCCCGGGCCCTCGGCCTACCGGCCTCACCGGTCGAGGCCACCAGCCAGCTCCTCGACGCCCTGCGCGAGGACCGCCGGCGCAGCATCGGCCTCGGGCAGGCCGACGAGCGCTGGTTCACCTTCTGCGCCGGTCTGGGCATGGACGCCGACGTCGTACGCCGGGTGGAGCGCAAGCGGGCCGCCGGCCACAAGGCGACGCCCGGGCTGTTCGTACGCCAGGGCCTCCGGCAGTTCTTCCTGCACGGCAACCGCTCCGAGCCGGCCCTCACCCTGCACGCCGACGGACGGCCGCCGGAGCGGATCGGCCTCGCGCTGGTGTGCAACAGCGACCCGTGGACCTATCTCGGCTCGCGGCCCGTCCGGCCCTGCCCCCATGCCTCCTTCGACGACGGGCTGGACCTTTTCGGCCTGCGCACCCTCGGCACCCTCAGCACGCTGCGGCACCTGCGGCAGATCCTGTCCCGGCGGGCGCGACCGCGCGGCCGCTCCGTGCTGTCGCTGCACGACGCCACGGGCTTCCGGCTCACCGCGGACCGGCCGGCGGCGTTGCAGGTCGATGGCGACGACCTGGGCGACCGGACCGATGTGATCTTCCGGGCCGTGCCGGACGCCCTCGACGTCCTGGCCTGAAGTTCCCGGCGCGCGGCAGGTGTAGCCGGTCGGAACGCGGGGCACGGCGAGCGCATGCGGGACAACGTGACGAAGGCCTCACCCCCGGAGCCGAATCACGTTCGGTCAACGCTTGCCACGCTCGTACCGCCGGTGCAAGGCTGAACGACAAGAGATCCGGCGACGGCTCTCAGCTGGATGAGGTGCCGGGCTACCCCCTGGCGACTACTAAGTTGCCCCTCGTGCTGCCTTTCGGCGGCACGCTCCTGACCCCCGCGGTCGACGTGCAAGGGCGCGCGGCCGCAGAACTGAGGAGTTGGACCGATGGACTGGCGCCACGAAGCGCTCTGCCGCGACGAGGACCCGGAGCTCTTCTTCCCGATCGGGACGACCGGGCCCGCCGCGACACAGGTCGAGCAGGCGAAGGTGGTCTGCCGCCGCTGCCCGGCGGTGGAGCCCTGCCTGATCTGGGCGCTCGAGACCGGCCAGGACGCCGGCGTCTGGGGTGGCACGAGCGAGGACGAGCGGCGTGCCCTGACACGGCGTGGCGCCCGCGCCGGCGTCCGCGCCGGCTGACCGTTCGCTTGACCGAACGCTGGATCCGGCCCCCGGTGCTGGCGCGCGAGCCCGCACCGGTCTGGGTGGCGGTCTGGCGGTTCCGGCTGCTCTCGCTGCTCCTGCTGGGTCTGCTGGTGGTGGGCGGTGTGCTGGCCTTCCGGCAGGTCACCGGGGCGAGCGCGCAGGACCCGGGCATCGGGGCCCCTCCGGTTCCGGCCGGCGGAACGCTCTGGACCCGAGGCGCGGTCTCGAGCGGGGTCTAGAGCGGCACCCGCAGCACCGCGCAGGTCCCCTGAGGGGTGCCGGGCTCGACGACCAGGGAGCCGCGCAGCTCGCCCTCGACCAGCGTGCGCACGATGCGCAGGCCGAGCCGAGCCGATCCCGACAGGTCGAAGCCCGCCGGCAGACCGGCCCCCTCGTCCCGCACCTGCACCACCAGCGCACCGGGCTCGCGCGCCGCGGCGACCACGATCAAGCCCTCCCCCGGCTCGGGGTAGGCGTGCTCGACGGCGTTCTGCACCAGCTCGGTGAGCACCATCGACAGCGCCGTGGCCACCTCGGCGGGCAGGTCGCCGAAGCTGCCGCTGCGCCGTACAGCGACGTTCGCGTCGGGTGCGGCCACCTCCGCGCACATCGCCAGCACCCGGTCGGCCACCTCGTCGAACGGGACTTCGCCCTCGAGCGTCTGCGACAGCGTCTCGTGCACGATCGCGATGGACGCGACGCGCCGTACGGACTCCTCGAGCGCGAGCCGGGCCTGCGGCGCGTCGACCCGCCGGGCCTGCAGGCGCAGGAGCGCGCCCACCGTCTGCAGGTTGTTCTTCACCCGGTGGTGGATCTCCCGGATGGTGGCGTCCTTGCCGAGGATCTGGCGGTCGCGGCGGCGCAGGTCGGTCACGTCGCGCACCAGCACCAGGGCGCCGCGCGGCTCACCACCAGGCGTCAGGGGCAGCGCACGCAGCAGCACCGTGGCGCCCTGCGCCTCCACCTCGGATTCGCGCGGCTCGCCGAAGCGGAGTACCGCCGCCAGCGCGGCCGAGGCACCCGGCTCGTCGAGCATGCCCGGAGCAGCGGTCAGCCGGGCCACTGTGCTGCCCAGGTGCGCCCCGAGCAGATCGCCCGGAACGCCGAGCCGCCGGTACGCCGACAGCGCGTTCGGGCTGGCGTAGACGACGTGCCCGGTGCGGTCCAGGC
Source organism: Mycobacteriales bacterium (assembly GCA_040902655.1). Taxonomy (NCBI): domain Bacteria; kingdom Bacillati; phylum Actinomycetota; class Actinomycetes; order Mycobacteriales; species Mycobacteriales bacterium. The sequence continues at coordinate 187,168 of JBBDWV010000052.1, read as the reverse complement.
GCAACAGACCGTCCCCCACGCGCGGCGCGTGCTCGGGATCGGGCACGGGGCCTGGGAACGGGAAGCGGCCCTCGCCGATCATCTGGAGCAGCTCGCCGGCGGTGGTCAGGTAGGTCAGCTCGAGCGCACTGGGCATCCGGGTGGCCGTCAGATCGCTCTCCCGGGTCAGCACCGCGAGCACCCTGGAGCCTCGGCGCACCGGCACGACCTCCACCCGTACCGGCACCCGGCCGCGCCACGCGGGCTCACCCTCCCGCGAGAGGCGGCCGGTCGAGGCGGCCAGCTCGAACCGGCGAGCAGCGGCGGCCGGCACCTCGGCGCCGACGATGTCCTCGGCCCAGGTCGTCGGGCCGGTCGTCGGCCGCATGTGGGCGACCGTCAGCCAGGAGCCCTCGTGCGTACGGACCCGCAGGACGAGGTCGGCGAAGGACAGGTCCGCGACCAGCTGCCACTCGCCCACCAGGCGGTGCAGCCACTCGACGTCGCTCTCGTCCAGGCCGGTCCGCGCCCGGACCAGGTCAGCGAGGGTCGACACCCGCCCAGGGTAAGCAGGCGTACCGGCCGGGCAGGCACTCGTCGCTACGAGGCGACCGCGAGCGGGGAGAGCCGGCCGAGCACCCAGGACAGCCCGTCGGGGTCGGTGCGCCGCTCGCGCCAGCCCTCGAGCATCACGTCGACGTCACTCTCGCGCCGCACGACAGCGAGCACCTGCACGTCGGTGCACGTCCCGTCGTAGCCGTCAGCGCGGCAGAGGTAGAGCTCGCCGGTGTCGCGCAACCAGGACAGCCGCCAGGCGTCGTTGGAGCCGCTACGTCGCCAGGTGGCGGCCAGGTCCAGCTGGTCGGAGGTTCCGCGGCGGGGGTCGTCGGCGATGAAGGCGACCTCGTCCGGCCAGGTGCTGTGTGCGGTCACGGTGCCTCCTCGAGAGCGGTGCGCAGACGAACGGATCGCGCTGAGCAGCAGGCTGCCTGGCCGCGGCGTACGCCCCGTGTCGGCCACAAGAAGACTGCGTGACGGTGTGCGGGGCGCGGCTGGCAGACTCAACGCTCATGACCGAGCTGATGGTGGATGTCCTCCAGGCCGCGCGCGAGCAGGTGCTCGAGCGCGGCGTTCCCTTGACCCAGGAGCAGGCGCTGGCCTGTCTGCAGCTGGACGGGGATCGGCTGCCCGAGCTGCTGCAGCTGGCCCACGAGGTCCGGCTGCGGTACTGCGGCCCGGAGGTGGAGGTCGAGGGGATCATCAGCCTCAAGACCGGAGGCTGCCCGGAGGACTGCCACTTCTGTTCCCAGTCCGGACTGTTCCCCTCCCCGGTGCGCGCGGCCTGGCTCGACATCCCGTCGCTGGTGCAGGCGGCGGTCGAGACGGCGGCCACGGGCGCGACCGAGTTCTGCATCGTCGCCGCCGTACGCGGACCGGACGACAAGCTGATGGCGCAGGTCGAGGCGGGGGTGAAGGCGATCCACGCGGCGGTCGACATCCAGGTCGCCTGCTCACTCGGGATGCTCACCCAGGAGCAGGTCGACGCGCTGACCGCGATGGGTGTGCACCGCTACAACCACAACCTGGAGACGGCGCGTTCGCACTTCCCCGCCGTCGTGACCACCCACACGTGGGAGGAGCGCTGGGAGACCCTGCGGATGGTGCGGGATGCGGGCATGGAGGTCTGCTGCGGCGGCATCCTGGGCATGGGCGAGACGCTCGAGCAGCGCGCGGAGTTCGCCGCGCAGTTGGCCGCGCTCGAGCCGGACGAGGTCCCGCTGAACTTCCTCAACCCGCGGCCGGGCACGCCGTTCGGCGACCTGCCGGTGATGGAAGCGAACGACGCACTGCGGGCGATCGCGGTCTTCCGGCTGGCGCTGCCACGCACGATCCTGCGCTTCGCCGGCGGCCGCGAGATCACCCTCGGCGACCTGGCCCGCAACGGGATGCTCGGCGGCATCAACGCCGTCATCGTCGGCAACTACCTCACCACCCTGGGCCGACCCGCCACCGAGGACCTGGACATACTGCAGAACCTGCAGATGCCGATCAAGGCGATCTCGCAGACGATCTGACGATCTGATGCCGAGGTGCTTCGGGGAGGGCGATGCCCTCTACGAGCGCTACCACGACGAGGAATGGGGCCGGCCCCAGCGCTCGGAGCAGGCGCTCTACGAGAAGATCTGCCTCGAAGGCTTCCAGGCGGGGCTGGCGTGGGTCACCGTGCTGCGCAAGCGGGCGGCGCTGCGCGAGGTCTTCGCCGGGTTCGATCCCGAAGTCGTCGCCGACCTGGACGTCGCGCCGCTGATGTCCGACGCGCGGCTGATCCGCTCGGCGCCGAAGCTGCGGGCCTGCGTCACCAACGCCCGGGCAGTACTCGAGCTGCGCGAGCGTGGCGGGCTGCCCGCTTTGCTGTGGTCGTACGCCGAGGTCCCGTCGACCCGGTACACGGCCTGGTCCGACGTCCCGGGCTCGACCCCGGCCAGCGCCGCCGCCGCCCAGGCCTTGAAGCGGGCCGGCTTCGCCTTCGTCGGCCCGACCACGGTGTACGCGCTGATGCAGGCGTGCGGCCTGGTCGGCGACCACCTGGCCGGCTGCCCGGTACGCGACGAGGTCGAGGCGCTGCGAGCGGCCGGCGGGAAGCAGGCTGCAGGCTGACCGGCCCGCCTGCGCCGGCCGGGCCGTCTGTCGACAAGCATGATCAACGCCGGTTTTCCCCACTTTTGCTGGCCGCCGTAGATGAGGAAGTCCGGCGTTGATCATGGTGCGTCAGCGGGCGGTGAGCGGGCGGCGGGCGGCGGGCGGTGAGCGGGCGGCGGGCGGCGGGCGGCGGGCGGCCGGTGGGCACAGCGGCGTACAGCTGCGCGCGCACGCACCTGCAGAGCGTCGTGCGATGTCTTGCTAGAGCACGCCGAAGATCAGCAGCAGCACGACGGTGACGACGATCGACAGGAGCAGGCTCGGCAGACAGCCGAGAGTGTTCGAGAAGAAGAAGAACATGTTCTGCAGTCTGCCCCTGTGTCAGCGTTCCATGACCGCTCCGGCACGATCGTCGGGTGCCGTCGCTCACCGTCCTCGTCGCCCGACCCGAGCAGTGGGAGGCGGTGGCCGAGCTGACCGTGGCGGTCTACCGCGGTGAGGGTTACAGCTCGGCCGACTACGAGCCGGCGCTGCGTGCCGTGGCCTCCCGCGCCGGGACGGCGACGGTCCTGGTGGCCGAGCTGACGGGAAGGGTGGTCGGGGCGGTCACGGTCGCCACCCGCGGCGGCGAGTGGGCCGAGCAGGCGGCGCCGGGTGAGGCGGTGATCCGGATGCTCGTGGTGGGTCCCGCCGCCCGCGGCTCGGGCGTCGGCGAGGCGCTGGTGCGGGCCTGCCTGGAGGCGGCCCGCGCCGACGGCTGCAGCCTCGTACGCCTGTCGTCGCAGGAGGACATGACCGCCGCACACCGGCTGTACGAACGACTCGGCTTCGTCCGCACCCCCGCCTTCGACTGGTCACCGGTGCCGGGGCTGGACCTGCGGACCTACGCGCTGCCGCTCGCACCGTGGTGCGGGCAGTGCGGAGAGGTGCTCACCGCGGAGGGACACCTCGCCTGTCGGCGCGCGGCCGAACTCGACCCGCCCCGCTACTGCGCGCACTGCCGTCGGCGGAGGGTCGTCCAGGTGACGCCCACCGGCTGGTCGGCCCGCTGTGTCGAGCACGGCACATCCACCACGTAGCGTCCTGCCAACTCGAGCGCAGCCAGGTTCAGAGGGCAGGACGCAAGGCCAGGGGTCAGGCGACCAGGCCGAGGCGGCGGAGCTCGACGGTGAGGTCGTGCGGGCTGGTGCTGGCGGCCATCGCCGCCTCCATCGTGATGACGCCGTCCCGGATGAACGACACCAGATGCTGGTCGAAGGTCTGCATCCCGTAGTAGGAGCCGTCCGCGATCAGCTGCCCGATGGTCGAGGTCTTGTCGGGATCGGCGATGGCGTCGGCGATGCGGCCGGTGTTGACGGCGATCTCCATGACGACGCAGCGGCCCTCCCCGTCGGCGCGCGGCACCAGGCGTTGGCAGATGATGCCGCGCAGCGAGGCGGCCAGCGCCAGCCGGACCTGCTTCTGCTCGTGCGGCGGAAAGAAGTCGATGACCCGGTTGATGGTCTCCGCAGCGTCGGTGGTGTGCAGCGTCGACATGACGAAGTGGCCGGTCTCGGCGGCGGCGAGGCCGGCCTTGACCGTCTCGTGGTCGCGCATCTCGCCGACCAGGATGACGTCGGGGTCCTGCCGCATCGCGGCCCGCATGGCGGTGACGAAATCCTCGGTGTCGACCCGCACCTCGCGCTGGTTGACCATCGCCATCTTGTCGAAGTGCAGCACCTCGATCGGGTCCTCGATCGTGACGATGTGCACCTCCTTGTTGGCGTTGATGTGGTCGATCATCCCGGCCAGCGTCGTCGTCTTGCCCGAGCCGGTCGGGCCGGTCACGAGCACCAGGCCGCGGGGCTCCATCGCCAGCGAGGCCAGCACCGCGGGCAGGCCGAGCTCGGTCAGCGGAATCGCGCCGACGCTGACCCGGCGGAAGACCAGACCGCACGAGCCGCGCGACCGGAACGCGTTGACGCGGAACCGCCCCACCCCGCTCATGGAGTAGGCGAAGTCGGCCTCGTTCGTCCGCTGGAAGTCCTCGACCAGGTCCTCGCGCAGCACGTCGCGGACCATCTGGTCGGTGTCGGCGGAGGTCAGGTCCCGGGTCTGCAGCTTGCGCAGCTTGCCGTCGATCCGCACCCGGGGCGGCGAGCCGACCTTGCAGTGCAGGTCGGAACCGCCGCACTCGACCAGAGCGCGCAGGAAGGGCTCGATGGAGGAGGTCACGGAGGATCCTTCGGCGCCCGCGGCCGGGACCTGAAGCGCTCGCTCAGGGGAGCAGTCGCGCCATCCAGGCCTCGACACCGTCGGGGTCCCGCGGCAGCGCGGCGCTCAGGTTGCGACAGCCGTCCTCGGTGATGAGGATGTCGTCCTCGATCCGTACGCCGATCCCCCGCAGGTCGGCCGGGACCGTCAGGTCGTCGGGCTGGAAGTACAGGCCCGGCTCGACGGTCAGGACGTGACCCGGCTGCAGCGGGCCCTCGCGGTAGACCTCGGAGCGCGCGCGGGCACAGTCGTGCACGTCGAGCCCGAGCATGTGGCTGACGCCGTGCAGCGTGTAGCGACGATAGAGCTGCGCGTCCTCGGCGAGCGCCGTCTCGGCGTCCGCGAGCACCCCGAGCTCGACCAGCCCGTGCGCCAGCACCTGCATCGCGGCCCGGTGGGGCTCGAGGAACTCCGCTCCGGGGCGGCAGGCGGCGATGCCCGCCTCCTGCGCCCGGTAGACCAGCTCGTAGACCTGGCGCTGCCGGGGGGTGAAGGTGCCGCTGACCGGGAGCGTGCGGGTGACGTCGGCCGTGTAGAGCTCGGCGTTCTCCACCCCCATGTCGAGCAGCACCAGCTCGCCGTCCCGAACCGCGCCGTCGTTGTCGGTCCAGTGCAGCGTGCAGGCGTGGGCGCCGGCGGCGCAGATGCTGCCGTAACCGACGTCGTTGCCCTCGACCCGCGCCCGCAGCCCGAACACCCCTTCGATCCAGCGCTCGCTGGTGGCCTTGGCGCGGTCGAGCTGGCGTACGACGTCCTCGAAGCCCGCGATCGTGGCATCGACGGCGTCCTGCAGCTGGATCACCTCGTGCTCGTCCTTGACCAGCCGCAGCTCGCTCAGGAACGTCGTGAGCTCCTTGTCCGCCTCCTGCTCTGTCGTGAACAGCTCCTCGACACGGCGGTCGTATCCCCCCACGACCCGCGCCGGGCCGCTGAGCTTGTCCAGCTCCTCGAGCGGACGGGTCTCGATCCCGAGCCGGACCTGCGTCGCCTCCAGCGACGGGCGCGGCCCGACCCACAGCTCGCCGTACATCCGGTCGGTGAAGAAGGCGGGCGTGGAGCGATCCAGAACCGGCGCCTGGTAGAGCACGCTGCTGCCGTCGGGCTCCACGACCAGGACGGCGTCCGGCTCGTGCGAGCCCACCAGGTGGGCGAACTCGGTGGCCGGGCGGAAGCGGTACTCGGTGTCGTTGGCGCGGGTCTTGTAGCCGCCGGTCGGGACGACCAGCCGCTCACCGGGGAAGCGGGCGGCCAGGGCGGCGCGGCGGCGGGCGCGGTAGGCGGCGCCGGGGGCCTCTGCCGGCAGGTCGTCCGGGCGCGGCGCCCAGCCGGTGGCCATGAACTCCAGCAGGGCCGCCGGGCGGTCCGGGTCGTGGCCGGCCGAGCCCGGGGTGTCGAGGACGGTCTCGCTGGGCGGCTGCTCACTCATGCCGGGCAGCGTACGACCGCCCTTGCGTCCTGCTGAGCCCCGCGTACAGGTGGCCTCTCAGCAGGACGCAAGGGGGGTTCCCTCTTGCGTCCTGCTGAGCCCCGCGTACAGGTGGCCTCTCAGCAGGACGCAAGGCGTTTGCTCAGCGGCCCTTCCACTGCGGCGTGCGCTTGTGCAGGAAGGCCCCGACGCCCTCGGCGGCGTCCTCGGTGGTGTTCAGCAGCGACAGCTGCGCCTGCATCGCCTCGAGCCCGGGTGCCAGCGTCGTCTCCATCGCCGCGTGGAAGGCGGCCTTGCCGAGGCGTACGGCGACCGGCGGCTTGCGGGCCAGCGCGGTTACGAGCTGCTCGGTCTCGGCACGCAGGTCGGCGGCGGGAACGACCCGCGACAGCAGGCCCATCTCGAGTGCCTCCTGGGCCGGGACCCGGCGGGCGGACAGCATCAGCTCCATCGCCCGCTTGGGGCTGACGTGCCGGCCGAGCAGGGCGCCCACCATGAACGGCCACAGGCCCAGGTCGACCTCCGGCAGGCCGAAGGCCGCGGTCTCGGCGGCCAGCACGAGGTCGCAGCCGAGCACGAGCCCGACGCCGCCGGCCAGACACAGCCCCTGGACGCCGGCCACCACGGGCACCGGGCAGGCCCGCATGGCGAGCACCACCTCACGCAGCAGCCCGCGGCCCTCGTGCACCTCGAGTCCGGTGGCGCTGGGAGCCATCTGCACGAGGTCGACGCCGGCGCAGAAGACGCGGTCACCGGCGCTGGTCAGCAGCACGACCCGTGCCCCGGCCGGCTCGCGCAGCGCCGCGAGCATCGGCCGCAGCACGTCCGCCGACAGCGCGTTGCGCTTGGCCTCCCGGTCGATGTGCAGCCGCAGGATGCCGCCCTCGGAGCTGATCTGCAGGTCGGGCACGCGGGTCCTCTCCCTCAGCGGGTCGCGGGGCGGGCCCACGCGGCGGCGGCGAGACTAGCGGGGTGTCCCTCGTCCTGGTCGTACTGGTCGCCGCGCTGGCCATCGGCTGGGCACGGGGCGGCAGCCTGGACCGGCTGGGGTCGCTGCCGCTGCGCTCGCGCCGGCTGGTCGTGGGCGCGCTGGCCGCGCAGCTGCTGGGAGCCGTCGGGGGCGGGCCCCTGTACCCGCTCGGCCTGATCGCCTCCGCGGCCCTGGTGGTCGCGTTCCTCGTGCGCAACCGCGGCATCCGCGGCACCGGCCTGGTGGCTGTCGGCCTGGCGGCCAACGCCCTGGTGGTGGGAGCCAACGGCGCGATGCCGGTGTCGGCGGAGGCTGCCGGCCGGGCGGGGGTGGGTGTGCAGGACCTGCTGACCGGTACCGGTGCCCGACACGAGCCGGCGGGGGCCGACACCCGGCTACACCCCCTCGCAGACGTGATCCCGCTGCCGCTGCCGCTGCGACCCGAGGTGATCAGCATGGGCGACGTGCTGGTGGCCGCGGGGCTCGGTCAGCTGGTGACGCTGGGGATGATCGGGGTCGGCGCGACGGGCCGGGCGGCCGGGCCGGGGCGGCGCGGGTCCCTTCGGCGCCCGCTGCCGCCCCTGCCGCCACTCGCGACTAGACCGTCGCCGGCTCGTCGTCGTGCGTTGCCTCCACGGCACCCTGCTCGGCCGGACGGCGAGTCGTGATCGGGACCCGTACGGTCGCCGGCTCGGGCTGCACGACGCCGCGCACCCGTACATCGAGCAGGCCGGCGTCGTAGGCCGCCTCCACCTGCTCGGGGGACACCCCCGGCGGCAGCGCGAACTCACGGCGGAACTGCCCGTAGCGCAGCTCGCGCACCAGCACACCCTCGGTCTGCTCGTTGCGCGCATCGCGGCGCTCACCACTGATGATCAACTTGCCCCGGTCGACCTCGATCGCCACGTCGTGCTCGATGTCGACCCCCGGCAGCTCCACCCGCACCACGACGTCCTGGCCCTCACGCACCACCTCGACGGCCGGCACGAAACCGGCCATCGCAGCAGTCCTGTCACGACTGCCGGTCAAGCCGCGGCGAACCAGCTCGTCGAACTCGCGGTCCATCCGGGCGAGGACGGTGAAGGGGTCGAACCTCTGGACCTGCATGACTTCCTCCATGCTGTCTACTCGATCCACAACCTTGAGCGCCCTGCGCTCAGCTCACATTGTGTGCAACGCTGGTGGCCGCCGTCAAGAGGAGGTCCGACCATGGCCAAGCGAGGTCGCAAGCGCCGCGCGCGCAAGAAGAACGCCGCCAACCACGGCAAGCGCCCGAACGCCTAGCTCCCGTACGAAGATCATCCCATACGAAGATCCCGTACGAAGATCCCCGCATGAGCAGAGCCCCCGCCCCGCCAGGGAGCGGGGGCTCTCGCGCGTCCGGCGGCTGCTGTCGGGCGGCTCAGGGATGCCGCAGCTGCCAGCCGGCCCAGGCGCTCTCGACCATGGACCGCAGGTCGTGCGACGCGGTGAAGCCCAGCCCCCGCTCGATCCGCTCGACCGAGGCCACGATGCGCGCCGGGTCCCCCGGCCGGCGGTGCACGACCTCCGGGGTCGCGTCCAGACCGGTGACCTGCCCGACCACCCGCAGCACGTCGAGTACCGAGCTGCCCTCGCCCCGCCCGATGTTGTAGGTCGCGCCGGCGGCGCCCGCCTCCAGCGCCCGCGCGGCGGCCAGATGGGCGGCGGCGACGTCCCCGACGTGGACGTAGTCGCGCACGCAGGTGCCGTCCGGCGTGGGGTAGTCGCCGCCGAACACCCGCGGCCGCTTCCCCGCCTGCAGCCGCTCGAAGACCATCGGGATCAGGTTGAACACGCCAGTGTCGCCCAGCTCGGGGACCGCGGCTCCCGCCACGTTGAAGTACCGCAGGTTCATGGCCCGCAGGCCGTACGCCCGTTCACAGTGCCGCAGGACCCACTCACCGATGAGCTTGCTCTCGCCGTACGGCGACAGCGGCACACCGGGGGTGTCCTCGTCGACCAGGTCGACGTCGGGCAGCCCGTAGGTGGCGGCGCTGGAGGAGAAGACGATCCGGTCCACGGTTTCGTCACGGCAGGCGTCGAGCAGCGCGATCAGGCCCTCGACGTTCTCCCGGTAGTAGAGCAGCGGGTCGGCCATCGACTCGCCGACCTGCTTCTTGGCCGCGATGTGCACCAGCCCGGTGACCTCGTGCCCGCGCAGGACCCGACGGACCAGGGCCCGGTCCAGCACGCTGCCCTCGACCAAGGCCGCGGCCGGGTCGACCCGGGAGGCATCACCGGTGGACAGGTCGTCCAGGACGACGACCGGTGCGCCGTCCGCGACCAGGGCCCGCACCACGTGCGCGCCGATGTAGCCGGCACCGCCGGTCACCAGCCAGGTCATCCTGCAGACCCTATTCGGCCCGGTACTCCACCTGTTCGATCTCGAGGCGGACCTGCTGGATACGGGTGAGGACGCGGGTCCGCAGCTCGAGCGGCGCGTGGTCGCTGCCGCAACAGCGGGCGACCAGGGACTTCACGGCCTGCTCCAGGCCGTACTGCCGCAGGCACGGGGCGCACTCGTCGAGGTGGATGCGCACCTGCTCGTGGTGGTGCGCGTCCTGCTCGCCGTCGAGGTAGAGGTAGACCGCCTCGAGAACCTCGCTGCACGGGGTCTCGTGCGGGTCACCGCAGCTCATGCCGACCCCTCGGTACCGGTGCCCACCGGCACCAGCCCGCGCTCGACGGCGTAGTCGGCCAACAGGCTTCGCAGGCCCCGCCGGCCGCGGTGCAGCCGGCTCATGACGGTGCCGATGGGAGTGCCCATGATCTCGGCGATCTCCTTGTAGGCAAAACCCTCGACGTCGGCGAGGTAGACCGCCATCCGGAAGTCCTCGGGCAGTGCCTGCAGCGCCTCCTTGACGTCGGAGTCGGGCAGGTGGTCCAGCGCCTCCATCTCGGCGCTGCGCAGGCCGGTGCTGGTGTGCGCCTCGGCCGCGGCGATCTGCCAGTCGGTGATCTCCTCGGTGGGGCTCTGCTGCGGCTGCCGCTGCTTCTTGCGGTAGGTGTTGATGAAAGTGTTGGTCAGGATCCGGTAGAGCCAGGCCTTGAGATTGGTGCCCTCCTGGAACTGGTGGAACGCGGCGAAGGCCTTGACGAAGGCCTCCTGCACCAGGTCCTCGGCATCGGCCGGGTTGCGCGTCATGCGCAGGGCCGCGGAGTAGAGCTGGTCGAGGAAGGGCAACGCGTCGCGCTCGAAGCGCGCGCGCCGCTGCTCGCTGGTCTCTGCCTCCACTGCTCCCACCTCCTCCGGCACTGCGCGGTCCCACACGGGGCGAACCACGACCACGGGGTCAGAGGGTACGCGGGCGGCGGGCGGCCGCGTCGGACCGGTAGCGACGGACCCGGCGATCACCGGCCAGGGCGCCCAGCCGCCGGCCGCGGCGGCCGCACCGGCGGCGTCGGATCTGCTGGCAAGAGGGTGAACCTGCACGGTGTGTCAGAACGTCGCCCGGACCGGTGTCTGTTCCCCGGCTCCCGCCGCCGCCGGGACGTACGATCGCGCGCATGGAAGGCCATCACCCCGCGGTCGAGCAGTACCTGGAGACCGTCCTCGAGCTCGAGGAGGCGGGGATCAGCCCGATGCGCGCACGCATCGTCGAGCGGCTCGGGGTGTCCGCACCGGCGGTCAGCGAGACCGTGAAGCGACTGGAGCGGGAGGGCTACCTCACGCTGGACACCGACCGGGTCCTGCACCTCACCCCGACGGGACGGGCCTACGCCACCTCGATGCTGCGTAAGCACCGGCTGGCCGAGGTGCTGCTGGTGGACGTGTTGAAGGTCCCGTGGCCGCAGGTGCACGAGGAGGCCTGCCGACTCGAGCACGCGATCAGCGACAGCCTCGAGCGCCACCTGGTGGAGCTGCTCGGCGATCCGGGCAGCTGCCCCCACGGCAGCCCCATCCCGGGCTCGGCCAACGTCGTGGAGAACGGCCCGCTGCAGAAGCTGTCCGCCGTGCCGGCCGGCCGGCCGTGCGTCGTCCGCCGGATCGACGAGAACCTGCAGACCCAGGTCCACCGGATGCAGGAGCTCGAACAGCTGCGGCTGCTGCCCGGTCAGGAGATCCTCGTCGACGGATCCGCGGAGGGGCAGGTGCTGCTCACGATCGGCGGCACAGCCGGGCGGCTGGATGCCGCGGTCGCCGACGAGGTCTACGTCAGCGTGTAGCCGAGCCGGTCGCCCGAGGTCTACGGGTAGCTGAGCCGCCCGAGCCAGGCCGCGACGACCGCACGCACCTCGGCGGCCACCTGCGCCGCGGTCCGCCCGTCCGCCCGACGCACCGCGAAAGCGTGGTCTGCCCCGGCGACGACGTGCAGGTCGACGCCGGACGCGGGCTGCGGCACCCCGAAGGCGTCCCGGTCGCCCTGGACGACCAACCGCGGGACGTCCGGCGCCAGCAGCTCCGGCAGCCGGGTCCGCTCCGGGCAGCCGGGCGGGCGCAGTGGGAAGGCCAGCGCGAGCACGGCCACCGCCCCCGTGGCCGTGGCGGTCCGGCAGGCGACCCGCGCCCCGGCGCTGCGTCCGCCCACCACGACCGGACCCTCGAGGCCGCCCAGCACGGCCGTCCATGCCACGTCGAGTCGCGCTGCCGCCTCGGCCACCCTCCGGCCGCTCACCCGCCACGGCTGCTCGACCCGCACCACCCGCAGGCCCACCGCCAGCGCCGCATCCCGGGCGGCAAGCAGGTCGGGCGCGTGGATGCCGCCACCCGCGCCGTGCCCGAGGACGAGCGTCGCCCCTGCGGGCGGCCCCTCGGTCAGCGTGCGGGCGGGGCCGACCGGAGTGATGATCTGTGCGCTCGAGCAGGAGTCGGCCACGCCGCAGAGGGTAGGACGCTCCGGTGCGCGGCATCTGGCCACCGACTCGGCTGCTGGCGCAGGACGCTGTCCCGGCGACCGCTGTCCAGGCGACTCCGGTGCCGCCGCCCGGCTCGCCCTACTGGCTCTTCTACGACCGGGTAGCGGCCGCGCAGCTGGCCGAGTGGCTGCCGGAGCAGCCGGCACGCATCCTCGACATCTCGGGCGGGCGTCGGTTCGCCGAGCAGCTGGCCGCGGACGGCCACGAGGTCGTGCACGTCATGTCGCGCACCGTGGAGCCGCCGGCGGCCCCCGCCCCGGGCCGGCTGCTGCCGGTGGTCGCCGACTCGCGCTCGCTGCACTGGCTGCAGGACGGCGCCGTCGATCTCGTGCTGGCGGAGTCGCGGGCGCTGTCGATGTGCCTGGCCACGGAGGTGACGGCGGAGCACCTGGTGCGCATCCTGCGGCCCGGCGGCAGGCTGCTGCTCGTCGTCGAGTCGCTGCTGCTCGGGCTGGCGCGGCTGGCCGAGCAGGGCCGCTGGGCCGAGCTCGCCGACGCGCCGTCGGCCGACGTGGTGCTGGTGCCCACCAGCGACGGCAGCATCCTGCGCTGCTTCTGGCCGGAGGAGCTGCACGCCCTGCTGACCATGGCCGGCCTGGACGTCGAGTGGGTGCGGCCGCGCACGGTGCTGAGTCCGGCGACGGTCGAGCGGGCGCTGGATCTGGGCGGAACGGCGGCGCTGCACACGCTCGTGACGACCGAGCTGGCGCTGACCGTGGACCGTGAGGGGGAGTCGACCGGCCTGCACCTGGTGGCCAGTGCCCGGCGGCCCGGCTAGGCGTTCGCCGCCTCGTACTTCTCCTGGTCGAGCACGCAGCGCGCCGCCTCCGGGCGCACCTCGAGCCGGGCGTCCGGGATCGGCTGGCCGCAGTCCAGACAGGTGCCGTAGGTCCCGTCGTCCAGGCGGGCCAGCGCGGCCGTGACCTCGGCGCGCTGGACCGACGAACTCTCGATCAGGGCGTTCTGCTCGTCGGCGTCCTGCAGCTCGCTGGCGGTGTCACCCGGGTGCTGGTCGGAGTGGCTCAGCTCGCTGGACTCTCCCGCGCCCTCTCCGGCGAGGACCGCGGTCGTGCTGTCGATCTCGCGGAGCATCTGCTCGAGCTGCTGGCGGGCGTCCTGACTGTCCACGGGTAACGGCGCTCCTTGATCGGGGGGTGGTGCGTCGGGCCAGCCCTACCCGCGGGCCCGGCGGTTTCACCCGCGGGACCTCGCCTGTACCGCAGCAGGTGCCGGTGGGCCGCAGCCGAGTCAGAGCAGCTGGGTCAGAAGAGCATCGGCGGCTGCTCCGGCGCCACCGGCTGCACCAGCTCCGGCCCGTCGTTGCGGACGTTGCCGACGGCGGGCCCCACGGCCAGGCGACGGGCGCACCGGAAACGGCCGGGACGAGCAGCTGAGCTCCTGGGTCCTCGACCGCCGGGTCGAGCCAGCGAGCCGCCGTCCGGGCTGGACAGGAACCACGGCTGCTTGCGGGTTCCGTCGACCTGCCACTCGTCGTAGCCGTCGGCGGGCAGCAGGCAGCGTCGGCGGGCGTAGGCGGTGCGAAATGCCGGGGTGCGGGTGACCGTCTCGCGGCGCGCGTTGATCAGCCGGGCCGCCCCCGGGGGTCCTTCGCCCACGACGGCACCAGCCCCCAGCGCAGGACGCGCAGCTGCCGGACGTCGCCCCGCTGCAGCACGGCGTGGACCGGGTCGGTCGGGGCGACGTTCCAGGAGGCGGGCAGGACCTGCTCCACGGGCTCCTCGACGTCGAAGATCCGGGCCAGTTCCCGGGCGTCCCGGCTGGAGGCGTAGCGGCCGCACACCCGGCCATTCCACCAGTGCTTGACTGAACGGGTGAATCCTGACCCTTGGCCGGCGCCGCGTGCACGGGGCCCGCTGCAGGCGGTCGTCGCACTGCCGGGCTCCAAGTCGGTCACCAACCGCGCGCTCGTGCTGGCCGCCCTGGCCGACGGGCGGTCGACCGTCCGTCGCCCGCTACATTCGCGCGACACCGAGCTGATGGCGGCCGCCCTCCGCAACCTCGGCGTGGACGTGACCGACACCGACGACGGCGACTGGCTGGTGGACGGGGTGGCCGGGCCGCTGCAGCCGCGCGTGGACACGCTCGACGTCGGCAACGCCGGGACGGTGGCCCGGTTCCTGCCTCCGGTCGCCACGCTCGCCCAGGGAGCGGTCGGCTTCGACGGTGACGCCCGGGTACGCGAACGGCCGCTGGGACCGCTGCTCGCCGCGCTGGTCGCCCTCGGCGCCGACCTCGACAACGTGGCGGGGCTGCCGCTGGTGGTCCGGGGCAGGGGTCGCCTTCCCGGCGGCGCCGTGACGCTCGACGCGTCGCAGTCCTCCCAGCTGGTCAGCGGGCTGCTCCTGGCGGCACCGCGCTTCGAGGAGGGCGTCACCGTGCGGCACGAGGGCGGCGCCCTGCCCAGCGCGCCCCACCTGGCCATGACGGTCGAGGCCCTGCGGGCTGCCGGCGCCACCGTGCAGGACAACACCGCCGGGCTGTGGACGGTCGCCCCCGGCGGCTTGCGGACACGCGACGCCGTGGTCGAGCCCGACCTGTCGACGGCAGCGGCCTACCTCGCCGCCCCGTTGGTCGCCGGCGGGTCGGTCACGGTGCCGGGCTGGCCCCGTGGCACCTCCCAACCCGGCGCGGTACTGCCCGCGTTGCTCGAGGCGATGGGCGCGGTCGTGGAGCGGACCGACGACAGCGTGACCGTGTCCGCCGGGACCGGCCTGCACGGGATCGAGGCCGACCTGCGCGATGCGCCGGAACTGACGACGGTGCTCACCGCCCTGGCCGCAGTCGCCGACTCCCCCAGCCGCTTCTGGGGGGTCGCGCACATCCGGCTGCAGGAGACCGACCGGCTCGCGGCGCTCGCGAAGGAGCTCAACGTCCTCGGCGGAGACGTCCGCGAGCACCCGGACGGGCTGGAGGTCCGCCCGCGCCGGCTGACCGGCGGCGTCATGGGCAGCTACGACGACCACCGGATCGCGATGGCCTGGGCGGTGCTCGGCCTGGCCGTCGACGGGGTGCAGATCCGCGATGTCGCGACGACCCGCAAGACCGTGCCCGACTTCGTCGGCTCGTGGACCCGGATGCTGTCGTCGTCTCGAGCGCCGCGAGCAGATGAGCCCGCGTGAACTCGACGAGGACGACGTGCGGGTCCGTCCCGGGCGCAGCTCCCGCCCGCGCACCCGCACCCGGCCGTCCCACGAGGACGCCGCACCCGCCGACGTGCTCAGCGTCGACCGGGGCCGCTACCGGCTGCGGTCGCAGGACGGCAGGCTCCTGACGGCGGTACGCGCGCGCGAACTCGGCCGGCGGGCGGTCGTGGTGGGCGACCGCGTCGCCGTCGTCGGCGACCTGTCGGGCGGCCCGGACGCGCTGGGCCGCATCGTCCGGATCGAGCCGCGCACGTCGCTGCTGCGGCGTACCCCCGACGACACCGATCCGGTCGAACGGGCGGTCGTCGCCAACGCCGAGGTGCTCGTCGTCGTGACGGCGCTGGCCGACCCGGTGCCCCGCCCGCGGCTGGTCGACCGGTGTCTGGTCGCGGCCTACGACGGTGGGCTGGTCCCGCTGCTCTGCCTGACCAAGAGCGACCTGGCGGCCCCGGAGGAGCTCGTGGCGCTCTACGAGCCGCTGGGCGTCGAGGTCGTGGTGACCGGCCCCGGCGCCGAGCACCCGGGCGTCGACCGGCTGCGCGCCCGGCTCGCCGGCCGTACCAGCGTGCTGTTCGGGCAGTCCGGCGTCGGGAAGTCGACCCTGGTGAACCGGCTCGTCCCGGACGCCCAACGGGCGGTCGGCGACGTCACCGGGGTCGGCAAGGGCCGGCACACGTCCTCCTCCGCCGTGGCGCTGGCCCTGCCGGGCGGCGGCACCGTCATCGACACGCCGGGGGTGCGGTCGTTCGGGCTCGGCGCCGTCACCGTGGAGCGGGTGCTGGCGGCGTTCCCCGACCTGGCGGAGGGTGCGGCCTTCTGCCCGCCCGGCTGTGACCACCGGGCCGGGACGGCCGGCTGCGCGCTCGACGGCTGGGTCGCCGAGGGGCGGGCGACCTCCGCCCGGCTGGACTCGCTGCGCCGGCTGCTCGAGGCGCTGTCCGCCGCGGAGGAGTAGCCGCCGCTGCGCCGCGCCTGGCCGACCGAGCCACCGAGCGGTGATCTTCTGCCGACTGGATCCGCAGCGGACACGCCGGTGTGTCTGCTGCCGATCCAGCCCGCAGATGATCCACAGCGGCTGAACGCCTGATCCCGTGCCACGACAGCCGGACCCTCAGCTCTCGAACGCCATCGCGATGGTCTTCTCGACCTCCTGCCCGCGCACCAGCAGCTCGCGCTTCTCCACGTCGAGAAGGTCGGCGAGGTCCTCGTCCTGCTTCATCAGCGCGGCCAGGTCGACCCCGGCCATGTCGAGCACGCCCATGTCCGCGAAGGCGCTCTGCACCTTCGTGCCGAACAGCCCGATGTCCTTGACGCACGGGGCGATCCGGCTGAAGAGCAGGGACTGGAACAGCTTGAAGTACTGCGAGTTCTCCACCGACTTCATCGACTCCTCGACGTCGAAGCCGAGGTTGCCCCACACCTCCTCCTGCCGGAAGCGGTCGCGCATCAGGGAGCAGCCCTCGACGACGAACTCCTCGCGCTCCGCCTTCTCCGCCGACGTCAGCTGGGCGTAGTAGTCCTTGAGCACCAGCCGCCCGAAGGCGACGTGACGCGCCTCGTCCTGCATCACGTACGCCAGGATCTGCTTGGGTAGCGGCTTGTCCGTCATGTCCCGCAGCAGCCCGAACGCCGCCAGCGCCAGTCCCTCGATGAGCACCTGCATGCCGAGGTAGGGCATGTCCCAGCGACTGTCGGTCAGCGTGTCGTCGAGCAGCGACTTCAGGTGGGGGTTGATCGGGTAGACCAGCCCGACCTTGTCCTGCAGGAAGCGCGCGTAGGTCTCGGCGTGCCGCGCCTCGTCCATCGTCTGCGTCGCCGCGTAGAACTTCGCGTCCAGATCGGGGACGGACTCCACGATCCGGGCGGAGCAGATCATCGCGCCCTGCTCGCCGTGCAGGAACTGGCTGAACTGCCAGGCCGTGAGGTGCTGCTTGAGTTCGGCGACGGCCGCACGGTCGTTCTTGATCCGGTCCCACTGCGCGGTGCCGAAAAGGGGGATCGTC
Source organism: Mycobacteriales bacterium (assembly GCA_040902655.1). Classification (NCBI taxonomy): domain Bacteria; kingdom Bacillati; phylum Actinomycetota; class Actinomycetes; order Mycobacteriales; species Mycobacteriales bacterium. The sequence continues at coordinate 169,855 of JBBDWV010000052.1, read as the reverse complement.
TCGTCCGGCATGCCGAGGACGTCCAGCGGGTCGACCTCGAGATCCCAGTCGATCCGGTGCACCGAGTCCCACTGCTTGTCCTTGCCCTTCTGGTAGAGCGACAGCAGGCGGTCACGCCCCTCGTCGTACTCCCAGGTGAAGCGGGAGGCGCCCTGCATCCGGACGTCCCACGTCGCGTGCTCGGCCGGCACGGTGTACAGCTCGTGCGTGCTCATGTCAGGCGCTCCCAGGCAGTAGCGAGTCGACGAGGCGGGCGAGATCAGCGGCCGTGGCCAGCACTACGAGGGATACCCGATGTCAGGTGGTCGGCGCCCCCCGGACGACGACCACCCGGTCGGTCCGCCGCAGCTTGACGTCGTGATCGGTGTTGAACAGCGTGGTGACGCCGTCCCGGATGATCGCCACGACCAGGTCCCGGCAGGCCCGCGGCGGCAGCCCCACCTCCTCGCGCAGGACGTCGCGCTCGGTCAACTCCAGGCCCTGTCCCGGGACGAGCAGGTCCTCGAAGATGGCGCCGGTCGAGGGACTCGAGGCGGCCACCCCCAGCAGCCGGCCGGCCGCCTCGGAGGAGACGACGACGCCGTTGGCGCCGCCCTCCCGCAGCAGCGGGGCGTTCTCCGCCTCGCGCACCGCCGCCACGACGTAGGCCTTCGGGTTGTGCCGGCGCACCGTGAGGGTGACCAGGACGGCCGCGTCGTCCCGCGGCACGGCGACGATGACCCGGGCGGCATGCTCGACGTCGGCCTGACGCAGCACGTCCGCCCGGGTGCCGTCCCCGCTGATCGCCGCGATGCCGTCGTTGTTGGCGTCGGTGATGTGCTCCGGATCGTTGTCGACCGCCACGATCATGGACTTGTCGGCCCCGTCGTCCAGCAGCGCGCGGACCGCGCTGCGCCCCTTCGTGCCGTAGCCGACGACGACGGTGTGCTCGCGCAACGCGGACCTCCAGCGGCTCTGCCGCAGCTGATCCCGGGTGCGTTGCGTGAGCACCTCGAGAGTCGTGCCGACCAGGATGATGAGGAACAGGACCCGCAGCGGCGTGATCAGGAGCACGTTGACCAGCCGAGCCTGGTCGGTCACCGGCGTGATGTCGCCGTAGCCGGTGGTCGAGAGGCTGACCGTGGCGTAGTAGAAGGCGTCGAGCAGGTCGACGACGCCGTCCGAACTGTCGGTGTAGCCGTCCCTGTCGCCCCAGACGATCAGGGCGACGGCCACGAGGGCCGCCAGCGCGATCACCACCCGCCGGAGCACGGCCCGGACCGGACCGATCTCCGACTGCGGCAGGACGACGGCGGAGGTGGCGCGGCCGGCCGACCTCGCCGGCACAGGCGTCCCTCTCGGGAGCGCGCTCACAGCACCGTCGCGCACTGCCCGGCGCGCACACTGGTGGGGACCACTCCGCGAGACTAGAGCCGCCCCGGCGCCCGGCGCTCGGCGGCCAGAGGCAGGGGGACCGCGTGGACGAGCACGACCTCGACGACCGGCCCGGCGACCCCGTGGTCGTCCAGAGCTGGCTCGGCGCCCCGGCCCGCTCCTACGCCCGCAGGCCGCCGACGGTGCTGCACGTGCTGGACCGCGCCGTACGCCGCTGGCCGCGGCGGACCGCGTTCGTGGACGTGGACGGGACGCAGGTGACCTACGACGCGTTCGCCGCACGGGTCGAGACGGCCGCCGCCGCGCTGCGAGCGCGGGGCCTGCCGGCCGGCTCGTCGGTCGCCGTGGCCAGCGGCAACACGCTGGACCTCGCGACCGCCGTCTTCGCCTGCGCCCGGGCCGGCCTGGTCATGGTCGGCCTCAACACGCGGCTCGCCCCGTCCCAGTGGGCCTACCTGCTCGAGCACTCCCGGGTGCAACTCTCCCTCGGCAGCGAGGCGTACCTGGACGGCCTGCGGGCCGCCGGCGCCCTCGCCGCACTGCCGCTGGCGGACGTGCTGCGGGAGGTGGATCCGCGATCGTGGGCCTTCGACCCGCAGGATGCGCCGGCGGAGGACGGCACCTACGCCGTCGTCTACACCTCGGGCACCACCGGGCGGCCCAAGGCGTCGCAGGTCGTGCACCGGTGCTCCGTGCACTCCGGCATGAGCTACCAGCGGGTGCTGCAGCTCGGCCCGGACGACGTGACCGCGGTGCTGTTCCCGATGTACTACATCTCGGCGATGCACGCACACGTGCTGCCGGCCATGCTGGCCGGTGCCCGCTGCGTGCTGGTCGACACGGTCTCGCCGAAGGAGTACGTCGCCCTGCTCGCCCGGCACCACGTCTCGTGGGCGTACGCCGTCCCGTCCTGGTGGCGACTGTGCCTGCGGGTCGGGAACTTCCGGGACCTGCCGGCACTGTCGCGGCTCGCCGCGGGCGGCGCCCCCTTCCCGGCGGACCTGGTGGCCGCGCTGCGCGAGCGACTACCGCAGGTCCGGCTGCACGACGTCTACGGGCTGTCCGAGACGCACTCCCCCGGCTGCATCGCCACCGACGACGACCTACGCGGGCGTCCCGGCAGCGTCGGCCGGACGCTGGACTGCATGCAGGCGCAGGTGCGCGGCGACGACGGCACCGTCCTGGGACCGGGCGAACCCGGCGAGCTGTGGCTGCGCGGCTCGCTGGTCACCACCGGCTACGCCTGCGACGCCGCCGCCACGGCGGCCGCCATCGTCGAGGGTTGGTTCGACACCGGTGACATCGCCCGGATGGACGCGCAGGGATACGTCACCGTGCTGGACCGCACCAAAGACATGATCAACCACGGCGGGACGAAGATCTTCAGCGCCGAGCTGGAGGAGCTGCTCCGGCGACACCCGGCGGTCGAGGACGCCGCGGTGGTGGGCGTGCCGGACCCGCTCGCGGGCGAGGCGGTCGCGGCCTTCGTGGTGGCCGGCGCGCCCCTCACGGCGGCCGAGGTGCGCGCGTGGGTGCGCGAGGGGATGGCCGACTACGCCACGCCGAAGCTGGTCGAGCTGGTGGACGCGCTGCCGCGCAACGCCGTCGGCAAGACCGACAAGCCGGCCCTGCGCGCCCGGTTAGCCTGACCGGCATGCCGCTGCTCGACGGGAAGCGCCTGCTGGTGACCGGCGTGCTCACCGAGCAGTCGCTGGCCAGTGCGGTGGTGCGCACCGCGCTGGACGAGGGGGCCGAGGTGCTGCTCAGCTCGCCGCTGTGCCGGGCCTGGCCGCTGACCAGCAGGACGGCCGGCCGGCTCGGTGTCCCCGCCCCGGTCCTCGAGCTCGACGTGACGCTGCCGTCCGACCTCGCGCGGCTGGAGGCGGGGGTGCGCGAGGCCGGCTGGGACCGGGTCGACGGCGTGCTGCACGCGATCGCCTATCTGCCGGCGGGTTCCGGCTCCGGGGACTTCGCCGCCCAGCCATGGGAGATGACCGGGGAGGTCTTCCAGACGACCGCGTGGTCGCTCGCGGCCGTCGTCCACGCGCTGCGTCCGCTGCTCCCGTGCGGCGGCTCCGTGGTCGCGCTGGACGTCGACGCCTCCCGCGCGTGGAGCTCGCTCGGCTGGCTCGGCGTCGCGCAGGCCGGCCTCGAGGCGACCGCGCGCTACCTCGCCCGCGAGCTGGGCCCGGCCGGTGTGCGGGTGAACGTCGTCGCGACCGGCCCGCACCGCACGCTGCTGACCCGCGCGCTTGACGGGCACCACGAGCTGGCGGACCGGTGGGCGCGGGACGCGCCGCTGGGCTGGGACCCCGGGGACGCCACCGCCGTCGCGAAGGCCGCGGTGACGTTGCTGTCGGACTGGCTCCCGGCCACGACCGGCGAGGTGCTCCACGTCGACGGCGGGATGCACGCCGTCGGCTAGACACGTAGCGTCGCGCTGTGCTGCACCACTTCTACGACGGCCGACGGCAGGTCCCCCTGGCCGAGGGCGTGACTCCGGTCGTGGACCCCTCGACCGGTTCGGCGTACGACAACGCGCCGGTTGCAGCCGGGCCGGACCTCGATGCGGCCTTCGCCTCCGCGGCCCGCACCTTCCCCCTCTGGCGGGACCGGACGCCGGCCGAGCGGTCGCGGCTGCTGCTGCGGCTGGCCGACCTGCTCGAGGAGCGGGCCGGGCAGTTCGTCACCGCCGAGTGCCGCAACACCGGCAAGCCGGTCTCCGCCATGCGCGCGGAGATGCCGCACATCGTGGACGTGATCCGCTTCAGCGCAGGCGCCTCCCGCGTCCAGGAGTCGATGGCCGCGGGTGAGTACGCCGAGGGGCACACGTCGTTCCTGCGTCGCGAGCCGCTGGGGGTGGTCGCGCAGATCACGCCCTGGAACTACCCCCTGATGATGGCGACCTGGAAGTGGGCCCCGGCGGTCGCGGCCGGCAACACCGTCGTGCTCAAGAGTGCCGAGACCACGCCCGTCACACCGCTGATGCTCGCCGAGCTGGCCGCGGAGGTGCTCCCGCCGGGGGTGCTCAACGTCGTCTGCGGCGACCGCTCGACCGGCGCCGCCATGGTCGGGCACGACCTGCCGGCGATGGTCTCGCTCACCGGCTCGGCCCGCGCCGGACGCGAGGTCATGGCCGCTGCCGCGCCGAGCATCAAGCGGCTGCACCTCGAGCTCGGCGGCAAGGCTCCGGTGCTCGTCTTCGACGACTGCGACCTCGACGTGACCGTCCAGGGACTGCTGGACATCGGCTACTACAACGCCGGCCAGTCCTGCACCGCCGCCACCAAGGTGCTGGCCGGGCCCGGCGTGCACGACGAGCTGGTCGCCCGGCTCGCCGCCGGCGCGGCCCGGTTGCAGGTCGGCGAGCACGGCTACTACGGCGCGCTCAACAACCCCCAGCAGCTGGCCCGGGTGGCGGGGATGGTCGACCGACGCGGGCCGCACACCGAGCTGCTCGCCGGCGGCACCCCGCTCGCCCGCGACGGCTTCTACTACCCGGCCACCGTCGTCGCGGGAGTCCGCGAGCAGGACGAGCTGGCGACCGACGAGGTCTTCGGGCCGGTGGTCACGGTGCAGCGGGTGACCGACGAGGCGGACGCGCTGGCCACCGCCAACGACACGCCGTACGGCCTGGCCGCGAGCGTCTGGACGACCGACCACGGCCGGGCCATGCGCTGCGCGAAGGCGCTCGACTTCGGCGCCGTATGGCTCAACTGCCACTCGGTGCTCGCGACCGAGATGCCGCACGGCGGCTACGCGTCGTCCGGTTTCGGCAGCGATCTGTCGGCCTACTCCCTGCGCGACTACACCCGCCTCAAGCATGTCGTCAGCCGGCTGGCCTGACGGCCGGACGCAGCCCGCCGCCGGCCCGACCTGCGGAATCTGCCTGCCTGTCCTAATCTTGCCTCTTCCACTGACCCGGAGGCTCCCCGCATGACCCGCATCGCCGTCTGCGGTGGCGTCTACTCCAACCCCTACGCCCTGCGCGCCTTCGTGCAGGATGCGCGTGCCCGGGGCGCCGAGCAGCTCTACTGCCTGGGCGACCTCGGCGGCTACGGCGCCGAGCCGGACGCGATCTGGCCGCTGCTGCTCGAGAACGACGTCACCGTCGTGGCGGGCAACTACGACGTCGCGGTCGGCCGCGGCGACACCGACTGTGGTTGCGGTTACAGCGACCCGCGGGACAACGAGTTCGCCCAGCTGATGTACGACTACACGCTGGCCCACACCAGCCGTGACTACGCGCGGTGGATGACGACGCTGCCCACCGAGCGCCGCTTCGAGCTCGACGGCGTGGACGTGCACCTGGTGCACGGCTCGACACTGGCGCTCAACGACTTCTGGTGGGAGTCGCTGCCCGAGGAGCAGCACGTGCTGCGGGTGCAGGAGTCCGGCGCCGACCTGATCATGTGCACCCACTCCGGCCTGCCGTGGCAGCAGCAGGTGGGCGACACCCTCGTCGTCAACGTCGGCGTGCTGGGCCGTCCCGCCAACGACGGCCGGCGCGAGGTCTGGTACGCCCTGGTCGACCTCGGCGACGGTCGCGCCACCGCCGAGCTCGTCCCGCTGGCCTACGACTGGGAGGCGCAGGCCGCCTCCATGCGAGCCGGCGGGCTGCCCGAGGCGTTCGTCGAGACCGTCGAGGCCGGCTGGTGGACCACCTGCCTCGAGATCGTCCCGCCGTACGAGCGCAGTCTGGGCCGCTACCAGCTCTACCGCTCGGCACTGCCCTCGGGCTTCGAGCAGGAGCAGGTCTCCTGGGCCGACGCGCCGGAGGTCGTCGACGACGGCCTGCCGGTGGTGCCGCTGTTCGGCTCGCCGATGTTCCCGCCGCGGCTGTGGCTCTACACCAACTTCCACTGCAACCTGGCCTGCTCCTACTGCTCTGTCGCCAGCAGCCCGCTGGCCCGCCGGCGCTCGCCCGGTCTCGGACGGGTCAAGGGGCTGGTCGACGAGGCGGTGATGGAGGGCTTCACCGAGATCTACCTCACCGGCGGGGAGCCGTTCCTCGAGCCCGACATCGTCGAGATGGTGCTCTACGCGACCGAGCGGCTCGACGTGGTGCTGCTGACCAACGGCATGCTCTACCAGGGCTGGCGGCTCGAACAGCTCCAGCGGCTGGCCGGCAGGGAGCGGCTCGTCCTGCAGACCTCGATCGACGCCGCGTCGCCGCAGGGGCACGACGTCAACCGCGGCGCCGGCTCGTGGCAGAAGGCGATGGACGGCCTGCGCCTGGCCGGCGAGCTCGGCCTGCCGGTCCGGGTCGGCATGACCGAGACACCGCAGAACGCGCACGAGGTGGAGCCGCTGCGAGAACTGCTCGCCGGGATGGGGATCGTCGGCAGGGACTTCGCCGTACGACCTCTGGTGCAGCGCGGCTTCTCCGACTCCGGCGCCAAGATCTCCGACCTGAACACCGTGCCGGAGCTGGCCGTCACCACCGACGGGGTGCACTGGCACCCGGCCGGCGCCGACGTGGAGACCAGCCCCGACATGCTGCTCGCCCGGCACCCGTCGGCCGACCGCTGGGTGTCGCTCGCCGAGGGCAAGCGGCTGGTCGTCGAGCACTTCCTCACGCTCCGCCGGGCGGACGGCTCCCTGCCGCTCGTCTACAACTGCGCCGTCTGACCTGCCCGCCAACCCGCCGAGAGAGAAGCCCCGTGACCCCACTGAGCACCGGCCCAGACGTCGAGCAGGCCGTGGCCGAGCGCTACAGCGCCGGCGCGCAGGCACTCGAGGCAGCGCTGTGCTGCCCCGTCGACTACGACCCCCGCTTCCTCGAGGTCATCCCGCAGGAGGTGCTCGACCGCGACTACGGCTGCGGCGACCCGAGCCAGCACCTCGGCGAGGGCGAGACCGTGCTGGATCTCGGCAGCGGTGGCGGCAAGATCGCCTTCATCGCCTCGCAGGTCATCGGCGAGAGCGGCCGGGTCATCGGCGTCGACATCAACGACGAGATGCTGGCGCTCGCGGAGAGCGCGAAGCCACAGGTGGCCGACGCCATCGGCTACTCCAACGTCGAGTTCCGCAAGGGCCGTATCCAGGACATGCGCCTGGACGTCGCCGCAACCGAGAAGTGGCTCGCCGAGAACCCGGTCACCGACCTCGCGTCGCTGCAGGCGTTCGAGGCCGAGACGGCGCGCCAGCGCGCGCAGTCGCCGCTGATCCCGGACGCCAGCGTCGACGCGGTCGTCTCCAACTGCGTGCTCAACCTGGTCGCGACCGACCTCAAGGGCGAGCTGTTCGCCGAGATCTTCCGCGTCCTGCGCAAGGGCGGCCGGGCCATCATCAGCGACATCGTCAGCGACGTCGAGGTGCCCGAGCACCTGCAGGCCGACCCCGAGCTGTGGAGCGGCTGCATCTCCGGCGCCTTCCAGGAGGAGGCCTTCCTGAAGGCGTTCGAGGACGCCGGCTTCTACGGCGTCACGCTGGAGAAGCGCGACAGCGCCCCGTGGCAGGTCGTCGAGGGCATCGAGTTCCGCTCCGTGACGGTGGTGGCCTACAAGGGCAAGCAGGGCCCCTGCTACGACCACGGCCAGGCAGTCGTCTTCAAGGGGCCCTGGAAGGCTGTGCTGGACGACGACGCCCACGTCTACGAGCGAGGCGTCCCGACCGCGGTGTGCGCCAAGACGTTCCAAATCCTGCAGGGTGCGCCGTACGGCGGCCAGTTCGAGCTGCTCGAGCCGGCCGAGCCGGTCGACCCCGACAACGCGCCACTGTTCGCCTGCGCGTCTCCGGTGACGCTGAGCGCCGAGGGGCCGTCCGCACCCGTCCGTCGTCCGGTGAGCGGCCTGTCGACCACCGCGAGCACCGACGGCGCCTGCTGCTGACGTGAGTGCTGCCCCGTCGGGGATCGACGTCGTCGGCGCACTGCGCGCCCTCGGTGAGCCGCACCGGCTCGCGCTCCTGCAGGCCCTGCGCCTGCAGGAGCGGTGCGTGCGGGACCTCGTCGCCGCCGTCGGGCTCAGCCAGCCGCTGGTGAGCCACCACCTGGGCCGGCTGGCCGCGGCGGGTCTGGTCACGAGCCGGTACGCCCACGGCTTCACCCACTACGCACTCGACGCCGGAGGACTCGCTGCCCTGGACGAGGCGGTGGGCGCGCTGCTGGACGTCCGCAACCTGCCGGCCTCGGCACACCCGGGTGGCAACGACCGCTGTTGCCGCTGACAAAACGCCGATTGATATGCATTGAGGTTTATGCCACGGTACGGCCCTCCTACTGCCCCTGGAGTCCGCCCGTGCCGATCCACCGTGTGCCGCTGCTCGCCCTCGCCGCCCTCCTGCCGCTGCTGCTCGCCGGTTGCGCCTCCGGGAGCAGCGCCAGCGGCACCAGGTCGCAGACGCTGCGCATCAGCGGGTCGACCACGGTGAACCCGGTGGCGGCCGACGCGGCCGAGGCGCTGCGCGGCGACGGCCTGCAGGTCACCGTGGACACCCAGGGCGGCTCCGCCGGCGGTCTGACGCAGCTCGCGGCCGGTCAGGTGGACATCGCGATGAGCTCCAAGGAGGTCGGGGACAAGGACCGCCGAGCGGCTCCCGACGTCGACTTCGTCGAGCACCGGATCGGCGAGGACGCCGTCGGCATCGTCGTGGACGCGGACGTGCTCGCCAGCGGCTTCGACAGCGTGACGAAGGCTCAGCTTCGGGCGCTGTTCGAGGGCAAGGTGGCGAACTGGGCGGAACTCGGTGGACCCGACCTCGACGTCTTCGTGTACGACAAGGAGCCCGGCCGCGGGACGCGCGAGGTGCTGGACGCCTACCTCTACGGCAAGAACGGCGTGCCGCCCGGGCCGCCCACCAGCGCGCGCTACGCCATCGTCGGGGGGAACGAAGAGACCCGGACCAAGCTCGTCTCCACCCCCGGCTCGGTCGCGCCGCTGTCCTCGGCGTTCGCCGAGGGACAGCAGGAGCTCGGACTGCTCGCGGTCGAGGACACCGTGCCCACGGCCGGGACGATCGCTGACGGCAGCTACCCGTTGAGTCGGCCGCTGTTCCTAGTGACCGACGGCGAGCCGACGGGGGCGGCGAGGACGTTCATCGACTACGTGCTCGGCCCGCAGGGGCAGCCGCTCCTCACCCGGCACGGCTACCTGACGCTCGCACAGCTCACGGACTGACGGCCGATGACCGCCGTGCTGGAGCGGGCGCGCACTGCCGCGCCAGCGCGCCCGCGCGGTCCCGTCTGGGTGCCGGTCCTGTCCGGCACCGGCGGGTGCCTGGGGCTGCTCGGCGCGCTGCTCGTCGTGGGTTTCGTCGCCGCCGGACTGGCCTCCGGTGAGATCGCCTGGCGCACGCTGCTCACCACCCCGGTCTGGGACCCGCCGAACGGCATCTTCGGCGTCACCGCGATGGTGTGGGGCACCGCCGCGGTTTCGACCGTCGCGCTGGCACTCGCCGTGCCGATCGGCTGGGGAGCAGCCGTGGGCCTGCACGAGCAGCTGCCGCCACGACTCTCGCGCCCGCTGCGCAGCGCGGTCGAGCTGCTCGCCGCGGTGCCGTCCATCGTCTACGGGCTGGTCGGTGTCGCGGTGCTGCGGCCGTTCGTGTCCCGCCTCGGCGACGTCCCGGGCGGGGACAGCCTGCTGGCCGCCGGGCTGGTGCTCGCGGTCATGGTCCTGCCGACGATCGTCGCGGTCAGCGTCGATGCACTCGCGGCCGTCCCCGCCTCCGTGCGTGAGGCGGCCTACGCCCTCGGGCTGACCCGGCGCGAGGTGATCCGCGCGGCGGTGCTGCCGCTGGCCCGGCCCGGCATGCGCGCCGCGGTGCTGCTCGGCCTGGCCCGGGCGCTCGGTGAGACGATCGCGGTGTTCCTGCTCATCGGCCGCGCCGACGGCCGGCTGCCCGACCCGGGCTCCGCGCTGCAGTCGCTGCTGTCGCCCGGCCAGACGCTGACGACGAAGCTCGGCGGTCCGGAACCGGTGCTCGCCGGAGCTGTCGGCGAGCACCGGGCCGCGCTGTCGGCGGTCGCCCTGCTGCTCCTGCTCACCGTCGCCGGTGCGACGCTCGCGGGCAGCCGCCGCGGCCGTCCTGCGCGCCGCGGCGCGCGCCGCCCGGCGGGGCGCTGGCGGCCGGGCACCGACCACGCCGTCACCCTGCTGCGGTCCGGCGCCGTCCTGCTCCCCGTGCTGCTCCTGGGCGGCATCGTCACCCTGCTGCTCGCCCGCGGCGGGAGCGCGCTCTCCCCGTCGTTCTGGTGGAGCCCGGCCGTCGGGTCGAGCGGCGGCGGCGTGCGCGACCAGATCGCCGGCACGGTCCTGCTGGTCGCGGCCGCGGGTGCGGTGGCGCTGCCCGCCGGACTGGGCCTCGGTCTGGTCCTCGGCGAGTACACCGGCGCCCGCGCCACCCGCGCGCTGCGCACCGCCACCCTCACCCTCGGCGGTGTGCCGACGATCCTGCTCGGGCTCGCCGGCTACGCGTTCTTCTCCACCGCGCTCGGTTGGAGCAAGTCCTGGCTGGCCGGCTCCCTGGTGCTGGTGGTCGTCACCATGCCGATCGTCGCGCTGGCCACGGCCGCACGCCTGGACCAGCTCGCGCCGGCGCGGCGGGAGGCAGCGCTCGCGCTGGGCCTGACCCGCAGCCAGCTGGTCCGCTCGGTGCTGCTGCCGCACGCGCGGCCGGCGGTCCTGACCGGGCTGCTCCTGGGCCTCGCCCGCGCAGCCGGCGAGACCGCACCGCTGCTGTTCACGGCGACCGTGTTCGCCGGTGCGGCGACCTTTCCGAGCGGCGTCGTGCAGGCGCCCGTCCAGGCGCTGCCGACGCACATCTTCACCCTCGCCCAGGACGCCGCCGATCCCGCCGCCCTCGACGCTGCCTGGGGCAGCGCCCTGGTGTTGGTGGCCCTCGCCGGCCTGCTGCTGCTGGCGGCGATCCCGGCACGGCGCCGGCTGGAGCGGGCATGACCGCCGTCTCTGCGCAGGACCTCGTCGTCCGCTCCGCCGACCGGGTGCTCGTCGGGCCGGTCAGCTTCCATGCCGCTCACGGCACGACGGTGGGGCTGCGCGGCCCGTCCGGCGCCGGCAAGTCGACGGTGCTGCGGGCGATCGTGGGGCTGCTGCCGCCGGGCCTGCGTGCGGAGGGCGAGCTGCACGTGCTCGGGCGACGGCTCGACGGCACCGGTCGGCTGTCGGACCTGCGGGCCCAGGCCGGCCTGGTCGGGCAGTCACCGGTCGTGTTCCCGGGCAGCGTGCTCGACAACGCCCTGTTCGGACTGCGGCACGTGGTGCGCGCCCCCAGGGCACAGCTGCACGAGCGGGCCGTGGCCGCGCTCGAGGAGGCCGGTCTGTGGCGTGAGGTGGCCGATCGCCTCGACGCGCCCGCCGAGCAGCTGTCCGTCGGGCAGCGCCAGCGGCTGTGCCTGGCGCGCGCGCTCGCCCTCGACCCGGCGCTGCTGCTGCTCGACGAGCCGACCAGTGCGCTCGACCGGGGCTCGCGCGGCGTCGTGGAGGAGTCGATCGCCGGCCTGCGCGGACGCCGGACGGTGCTGCTGGTCAGCCACGACAGCGACCAGCTGGCCCGCCTGTGCGACGAGGTGGTCGACCTTCTCCCTGTCGCGGCGAGCTAGGCCGGCTGCAGCGCGGCCAGTTCGGCGTCCAGGGCGGCGAACACCTCGGCCACCTGCTCCCAGCCGACCCGGAGCAGGAAGGTGTTGTTGCGCCCGTAGCTCTTGACGCCGAGCACGAAGAACCGCGGCTCCGGGTTGCGCAGCGCGTCGACGCCGAGGGAAGGCTGCGCGAGGCAGTCCGCCGCACCGCTGCCCATCAGGGTCGCGGCGAGGTTCATCGGGCCCTCGGTCGCGTAGCACTCGTGCACCTGCAGCTGCCGGTAGAGGGAGGCGTCCGGGGCGGCCCCCGTCATCGACACCACCTCGTCCACGACCAGCTCCCGCCGGTCGCCCTCCTGGTCCCGCAGGCCGACGACCACCCGCCCTCCCTGCTCGCGCAGGAACTCGACGACGACGCCGGGCACCAGCTGGACACCCGCCACCGCTCCGCCGGCCAGCCGCCGGGACGACGCGACGAGCGCGACCCGGTCAGGCAGCGGATCGCCGGCCACGGCGCCCCACGACGGCCGCTGCGCACGCACCGCCCAGTGCAGCCGGGCACCGACCTGCGCGAGGTCGCGGGCGACCGTCTGCGCGCTGTTGCCGGCTCCGACCAGGAGCACCTCGCGATCGGCCCATCGCTGCGGCTCGCCGAGCACGTCGGGAAGCCGCCGCACGATGCGGTCCCCCAACCGACGCTCCCCCTGCGCCGGGATGCCGCCGTCGCCGGTCGGTAACGGATTGCCCCAGCTGCCGGTGCAGTCCAGCACGACGTCGGCGTGCTCCACCAGCTCCTCGCCGTCCGGGCCGGTCAGCAGGAGGCGGAACGGCCGCGCGGCGCGCCGGTCGCTGCCGATCTCCTCGCTCTTGAGCAGCCCCTCGCGAGCCACCGCCTCGACCCGGGTGGACAGCTGCAGCCGGTCGCCCAGCAGCGCGCCGACGCGGTCCAGGACGTCGGCCAGCTCGTGCCCCGTCGGCGACTGCTCCCCCGTCGACAGCCCCCCGAGCGCCTCGACCACCCGCGGGGACACGTCCATGGACCACGGTGTGAACAGCCGCACGTGGCCCCACTCACGGACGTGGCGGGCGACGTGCGGGGCGGCCTCGTACACCGTGACGTGCCAGCCGCGCTGGACCGCGGCGAGCGCAGCTTCCAGTCCGGTCGGGCCCGCGCCCAGAACGGCTATGCGGGGGACACTGACGGGGCTCATGTGACGGTCTCCTGAACGCGGTGCGGGACGTTAGGAAAGGATGCCCCACGTGGACCGCGAAGGCTGGATGACCCTGCTCGACCTCGGTGAGGACGAGGTGCCCCGCCTGCTCGTGCTGGAGGGCACCTGGTGGCGGCAGAAGGCACTGGACACCCGGCTGCCGCTGCTCACCGAGGTGCGCGAGCTGGGCATGCCTGACCTCTGGCACGGCTGGTACGGTGACGTGCCGGTGGCCTACTGCCCCGCCTACGGCGCGTCCCGGGCGGTGGAGCCCGTGCACGTGCTCGGCACGATCGGCACCGCCAACGTGGTGCAGATCGGCTCGTGCGGCAGCCTGCAGCCCGGGGTCCGCACCGGCGACATCGTGCTGTCCGAGCGGGCGACCATCGGCGAGGGTGCATCGCAGTACTACGGCGGGAAGGCTGTCGCCGAGGCCAACCTGGGTCGCGTCGCCCGGGCCGCGTCGCTGCTGGCCGCCCGGGGCATGTACGCCCACCGCGGGCCGACCGTGACGACCTCGGCACTGCTGGCCCAGCCGCCGGAGCTGCTCCGCCGGTGGGCGAACGCCGGCCATCTTGCGGTCGACATGGAGACCTCTGCGGTCTTCTCCGCCGCACGTGCCTTCGGGATGCGCGCCGCGTCGGTGCTCTTCGTCTGGGACGAGCTGCCCGGCCGGTCGTGGGTCGACAGCTTTACGGCGGAGGAGGAGCGGGCCCAGGCCCGGGCGGGCGCCGCCGTGTACGAGATCGCGCTCGAGATGGGCTAGGAACGCGCCCCGGCCGCTGGTGGAGACGGGCGGGATGGGCAGCCTCGGGCTGCGCAGGGCCGGGGCACTCGAGCATCGACCTGTGCTGCGCAGCGAGGTGTACCGCACAGGTCAACTTTTCCGGATTGTTGACCTGTGCTGTACACCGGCCGACAGCACACACCTCTCCGGAGCGGCACGCCGTGCCCGAGCCAGGCCTGGCCGTGACGTCAGCCGGGCGGCGACGGGCCGAGCAACACCTCGCGCACCTCCGCCAGCGCTGCCGGGTCGTCGATGGTGGCCGGCGGTGCGACCTGCTCGCCGTCGGCGATGCGCCGCATCGGGTCGCGCAGGATCTTGCCCGACCGGGTCTTCGGAAGCCGGTCGACCACGCGTACGTCCTTGAGGGTCGCGATGGCACCGATCTTCTCGCGGATCTGCTGGCGCAACTCGGCGCGGATCTCCTCGTGGTCCCGGGTCACCCCCGACGCCAGCACGACCAGGGCCATCGGCAGCTGTCCCTTCGTCGGGTCGGCCACCCCGAAGGCCGCGGCCTCGGCCACGTCCGGGTGGGCGACCAGGACCTCCTCGAGGGCGCCGGTCGACAAGCGGTGTCCCGCGACGTTCATGACGTCGTCGGTCCGGCCCATGACGCAGACGTAGCCGTCCTCGTCGATCAGGCCGCCGTCGTTGCTGCTGTAGTAGCCGGGGAACGCGGTCATGTAGCTCTGGACGAAGCGCTCGTCGTCGCGCCACAGCGTCGTCATGGCGCCGGGCGGCAGCGGCAGCCGGACAGCCAGCGTGCCCGTGCTGCCCGCAGGAACCGGCGAGCCGTCCTCCCCCAGCACCTGCAGGTCCCAACCGGGCACCGGCTTGCCGGCCGAGCCGGGCCGGGTCGGCGTCGGCTCCAGGCCGAGCGGGTTCGCGGCGATGGCCCAGCCGGTCTCGGTCTGCCACCAGTGGTCCAGCACCGGCCGGTCCAGCAGCCGGCCCGCCCAGGCGTAGGTGTCGGGGTCGAGCCGCTCGCCGGCCTGGAACAGGTAGCGGAACCGGCGGAGGTCATGGCCCTCCAGCAACCGGCCCTGCGGGTCCTGGCCGCGGATGGCGCGCAGCGCGGTCGGCGCGCAGAACAGCGCCTTGGCGCCGTGCTCCGACACCACCCGCCACAGCGCACCCGCGTCCGGAGTCCCGACCGGCTTGCCCTCGTACAGCACTGTCGTGCAGCCCAGCAACAGCGGCGCGTAGACGATGTAGGAGTGGCCGACGACCCAGCCGATGTCGGAGGCGGTGAACCAGACGTCCTCCGGCGCGATGTCGTAGAGGTGGCGCATGCTCCAGTGCAGCGCCACCGCGTGCCCGCCGTTGTCCCGAACGATCCCCTTGGGCCGTCCGGTGGTGCCGGAGGTGTAGAGGATGTAGAGCGGGTCGGTGGCGGCCACCGGGACGCAGTCGGCCGGGGTGGCGGCGGCGACCAGCTGGGCCCAGTCGTGGTCGCGGCCCTCGACGAGCTCGGCCGGAGCCTGCGGCCGGGCCAGCACCACGCAGGCCTGCGGTGGGTGCGACGACATCCCGATCGCGTCGTCCAGCAGCGGTTTGTACGGCAGCACCCGGCTGGCCTCGACCCCACAGGACGCGGACAGCACGACCTTGGGCTCGGCGTCGTCGATCCGCTTGGCGAGCTGTGCGGCCGCGAAGCCGCCGAACACCACCGAGTGCACGGCGCCGAGCCGGGCACAGGCCAGCATGCCCATCACCGCCTCGGGCACCATCGGCATGTAGAGGACGACGCGGTCGCCCTTGCCCACGCCGAGCCCGGCCAGGGCTCCGGCCAGCCGGGCGACCTCGTCGCGCAGCTCGCGGTAGCTCAGCTGCCGGACGGTGCCGGTGACCGGGCTGTCGTAGACGAGCGCGGTGCGGTCACCCTGGCCCGCGTCGACGTGCCGGTCCAGCGCGTTGTGACAGGTGTTGAGCTCGCCGCCGACGAACCAGCGGCTGAACGGCGCCCTGTCGTCGTCCAGCACCCGGTCCCACCGCCGGTACCAGTCGATCCCGCTCGCGGCCTCCCCCCAGAACTCCTCGGGGTCCCGGAGGCTGCGCCGGAAGGCCGATCCGTAGGCACCCACGTCCCGCTCCACTCACATGTCCATTCCGCCGTTGACGCCCCAGACCTGCCCGGTGATGTACGAAGAGGCGTCCGCGGCCAGGAAGTGGACCACGCGGGCGATCTCCTCGGGCCGGCCGAGCCGGCCGACGGGTATCTGCCCCTTCAGCTTCTCCAGCACCTTGTCCGGGATGTGTTCGAGCATCTCGGTCGCGATGAAGCCCGGGGTGACCGTGTTGACCGTGATGTTGAGCCCCTCGTCGGTGCGCTTCCCGGCCTTGTGCAGCTGGTGCGCCGCCTCACGGGCCATCGTCTTGGTCAGGCCGAACAGCCCGGCCTTGGACGCCGCGTAGTTCGCCTGACCGATGTTGCCCATCTCCCCGATGACGGAGGAGATGTTCACGATCCGCCCGCTACCGCGGTCCGCCATGTGTTCCAGCGCCGCCTTGGACATGTGGAAGGCGCCGGACAGGTTGACGGCCAGGACACGCTCCCACTCCTCGGCGCTCATCCGGCTGACCGTCCGGTCCATCGTGATGCCGGCGTTGTTGACGAGGATGTCGAGTCGCCCGTGCCGGTCGATCACCTCCTGCACGGCGCGGTAGCAGTCCCCGGCGCGGCCGACGTCACCCTGGTGGATGCTTCCGGGGCTGTCCGGGAAACGCTGCCGGAAGTCGGTGAGGAACGCTTCCGCACGCTCGCGGTTGCCGGCGTATCCGGCGGCGACCGTGGCGCCCTGGCCGGCCAGGGAGTGGCAGATCGCGGCGCCGATCCCGCGCGTGCCCCCGGTCACGAGCGCGACCCGGCCGCGCAGCTTGTCGCCGCGCACCGTGGCCACGTCCGGCTGTCCCTCGTGCGAAGTCACGTCCAGTGTCGTCACCGCTACTCCTTCGTGGTCGGATCCTCCGCCTGGTACCGGAGGGTGGACTGCTCCCCCTCCTGCCCGGCCCTGGTCCGTTCGATCCCGCGCTCGACGGCCTCGACCAGCTCCTGGCGCAACCGCACCGCCGGGATGATCCGATGCACCGAGCCGACCTGTTGCGCGCGCTCGATGCTGTGCACCCGGTCGAACTCGATCGCCACCTCGCTGATCTTCGCCGCGCGGGTGGCCGAGCGCAGCTCCGCCAGCTCTACCCGCAGGTGCGCTGCTGTCGTGTCGTCGGCGGCGGCCACCGCCGCCTGCAGCTCGCGCACCAGCGGATCGGTCTCGGTGCGCTTCTTGACCTCCCCGGCGAACACGACGGCGGCCGCGGGCGCCCCACCGATCACCGAGGCGTAGGAGCCCTCGACCGCGAGAACCTCCATGCCGTCGTGCAGCGCCCCGGAGAACACGACGAAAGCTCCACCGTGGTAGCGGGAGACGACACAGAAGACGATCGGCCCGTCGAAGTTGACGATCGCTCGGCCGATCTCCGCGCCGTACTCCAGCTGCAGGTTGCGCAGCGACTCGGGCGAGCCGTCGAACCCGGACAGGTTGGCCAGCACGACCAGCGGCCGGTTGCCGCTCGCGGCGTTGATGGCCCGCGCCGTCTTCTTCGACGAGCGCGGGAACAGCGTGCCGGCCGTCCAGGTGTCCGGACCGTCCGCGGGTGGCTTTCCGCGCCGTGGGACCGGCCGCGACTCGACCCCGAGCAGCGTGACGGGGTAGCCGCCCAGGTGCGCGTCGAGCACGACGGAGGTCTCGGCTTCCGCCATCTCCGACCAGCGCTCGAGCGGGGGGTGGTCCTGGTCCGCTACCGCGCGCAGCAACGTCCGGATGTCGAACGCCTTCTTGCGCTCGGGGTTGGCAATGTTGGAGAAGATGTCGCCGACGGTGGTGAAGTCGCTGCCGGGGAACACGTGCGGGTGCTCGCCGACGTCGCGCCCGACCGGGTCGCTCGTCCGCGCCCGGCGCGGGAAGCGCTCGCCGGGCACCACGTAGGTGTGGTCGTAATGGGCGAAGAGCACCTCGCAGGCGCGGGCGAGGTCGGGCGCCCAGTACTGCGCCTGGCCGTTCGGCCCCATCACCCGGTCGTAGCCGCCGATGCCGAAGTTGTCCTCGGCCGAGACACCGCCGGAGTAGTCCAGGGACTGTTTGCCGGTCAGCACCATCGCGCTCTCCGGCGTCATCACCAGGATGCCGCGGGTGTGCTGCAGCATGGTCGCCTCGGCGTTCCAGTACGGCTGCGCGCCGACGTTGATGCCGGCCACCACGACGTTGATCTCGCCGCCGGCCTGGGTGAAGGTGATGATCCGGCGCAGGGCGCGGGCGACCCAGTCCATGTTCTCGGTGCCGCTGTCCATCGAGATCTTCGCGCCCGAGGACAGCGCGAACCACTCGATCGGGACACCCAGCTGCTCGGCCAGGTCGATCGCCGCGACGACACGGGCGCATTCAGGCTCGGCGACCGAGCCGAGCGCCCGCGTCGGGTCGCCGAACATCGCGACCCGCGTCATGCCCTCCGGGTGCCGCCGGGTCGGGGTGGTCACCACGCCGGCGACGATGCCGGCCGAGTTGCCGCCGGGTGGCCGGTCGACCGGGACCAGCCGACCCTGCCCGTCGAGGTCGTGCTCCACGAACGTGCCGGCATCGCCGGTGAGCAGCGGGACGAGCTCGTACGGGTAGACGTTGCCGCGGGCCCGGGCGCGGCGGACCTTCTGCTCGTAGGCGTCCATCGTCGGCATCGGATAGGTGGGGGGGTCGGCCACGGTCAGCCGCAGGCCGGTTCCCGGCTGGTAGGAGACCCGTACCGCCACGTCGCGTGGCGACTCGCCCTTCTGCTCGACCAGCCGGGCCAGCATCATGACCTGCTCGAGGCCGGCGCCGGCCGTCAGCGGCGCGAGGGCGCGGGCTGCCTGCATCAGCTCCTCGGGCGGCACCTCGACCGACGGCCAGGAGTAGAGGAAGACCCGGTTGGCCTCCGCCAGGCGGGCGGCCGGGAACTGCGCCTGTGCCCGCCGGATCGAGTCGACGCAGCTGGCCAGGATCCGCTCCACCGCAGGCAGCGCCGCCAGCCGCCCCGACGCGTCGCGAAGCTGGGTGACGTCGCGGACCTCCGCCAGGGCGACCAGCCGCTCGTCGTCGGCGTTGTCCCGGGCGACGCACCGGAACAGGTAGACGTCCTCCGGCGCCGGCAAGCGGGTGACGTCGAAGTTCGCGAGCCGCCAGAAATCCAACCGGTGGGCTATCAGCGGGTGCAGGCCGCGGATCACCCGGTCCTCGACGAACCCGTCCGCGGACGGCCGGAAGGTGAACGTGCGCAGGTCGGCGCCGCCGGCACTGCTCGCCGCGACGGTGACCCGCCGGACCCCGGCCGGCACCGCGGCGCCGGTCAGCACGTCGAGCAGGTGCGCGGCCATCTCGTCCTCGCCGGGCGGGTCGTCCCAGGCCAGGTAGACGTCCCCCACCAGCCGCGCCGTGGTGTCGGCCTGACCGGCCGCCGAGGCCACCGCCGACAGGGCGGCGGACAGCTCGGAGATGTCGGCGAGCGTGGCCACCAGCTGCAGCCGCTCGCCGTCCAGGTCGTAGCCGGCGGTCACGAACGGGCGGTCGTCGACCTGATAGGCACGCAGGTCCTGCAGGCCGCGCAGCTTGTAGTACCGCCGGGTGATGACCTCGAGCATCGGCTGCCGCGCCCGTCCGCGCAGTCCGAGCCGTTCGCTCAGGAACCGGATGATCGGCTCCGGACTGGCCACCAGTACGGCGACCCGCTCGGCGTAGTCGGGGGTGTCCGGATTCCTGGTGAGGTGCTTGAGGTGTTCCCGCACCGCGTCGTAGGTGCGCGCACGGGCCTGCTCGATGAGCGGCTGGTCGAAGAACCGGAAGCGCACGCTCCGGGCGAGGTCGCCCACCACCGGGTACCGCAGCGCCGTCGTGGCCACGAGCCGCTCGACCACGTCCTGCAGATGCTCGCGCAGCTGTTCCGGCAGCTGCTCCGGCAGCGACGGCGGTGCGCTGAGCCAGCGCTCGAGCAGGGCCGTCACCGCACCGGCCTGGGACTCCATCAGCTCCAACGCGAGGAAGGCACGGTAGACCGCCGCCTCGAGCTCGGGGCCGTCCGTCTGGTCGTCGACTCCGTAGTGCGCCAGCGCGCGGGACAACCGGACCCGGAACCTCTCGGGCAGCCCCTCGCGCTCCACGTCCAGCGAGTGCAGGTAGGCGTGGAAGAACTCCCGCGGGCTGTGTACCCGCTCCGAACTCTCCTCCCCGTCCGCCGGACGGTTGCGCGACAACTCGCAGAGGTCGGCGTAGACGCGCAGCACCTGCAGCTCGCCCGCGAGCAGCTGCGGGTCGGCCGCCCCGACCGCGGCGTGCGCCCGGTCCAGTCGGCGCAGCTGCTCGGTCGTCTCGTCGGCGCTGACGTCGTAGCCGGTGATGCGGGCCTGCAGCGCGGCCAGCGCGCGGTCCGCCTCGCCGTGCCCGTCGCGGGCGGACTCGGGGGCCGCGAGCTCGAACGACACGAGCGGCGCGTCGGTCTGCGCCGCCCGGTCGGCCAGGAGTTCCAGCTTCAGCAGCGGAGCACCGACGTCGACCTGGGTCCCGGCGGCGACGAACACGTCGCGCACGTAGCCGGCGTACGGCGCCGTGACCACGGTCTCCATCTTCATGCTCTCGAGCACGACGAGGGCGGCGCCGCTGTCGACGGAGTCGCCGTTGCCGACCCGGGTGGCGACCACAACCGCGGGCGCCGGCGCCCGGACCAGACCGCCCTCGTCGCGGGACACCCGGTGACTGACCCCGTCGACCTCGACCAGGTGGTCGGGGCCGTTCTGCACCGACATCACATGGTGCCGGCGCCCCCCGACCGACAGTCTCAGCTCGGGGCCGGCCAGCCGGTCGACCTCGACCTCGACCGGCCGCCCGTCGACGTCGACGCGGTACGTCGACGGCCCCGTGCGGGACACCGAGAAGCGGTACGGCGTGCCCGCGTAGCGGACGTCGACGGGCCGCGCCACCGTGTGCCGAGCCCGTGGGCGTCCGCCGCGGGCGGCGGCGAGGAATGCCTCCCGCTCCCAGGCCTCCTCGGCGTCGTACACGTCCACCGCCACCGCCAGCAGGGCGACGGACGCGTGCGGCGCCGGCCCCTCGGTCCGCGCTGCCCCGTCGCGGTCCAGCCAGCCGGTGTCCGCGGTTCCGTCGATCACCTCGGGCTGGTCGAGCAGGTGCAGCAGGAAGGCCTTGTTCGTGGTTCCGCCCTCCACCACGACCGTCGTCTCGGCCAGCGCCCGGCGCAGCCGCGCGTACGCCTCCTCCCGGTTCCGGCCCCAGCCGATCACCTTCGCGACCATCGAGTCGTAGTCGGCGGAGATGACGTCGCCCGCGGCGATGCCGCTGTCCACCCGCACGCCCGGGCCGGAGGGCAACCGCAGCAGGGCCACCGTCCCCGGTGCCGGTGCGAAACCCCGGTCCGGGTCCTCGGCGTTGAGCCGGGCCTCGACGGCGTAGCCGTACCCCGGCGGCGGCTCCCCGACGAGCCGCTCGCCGTTCGCGACCAGCAGCTGCAGCTTGACCAGGTCCAGGCCGGTGGTCGCCTCGGTGACCGGGTGCTCGACCTGCAGCCGGGTGTTCACCTCGAGGAACGAGAAGGCCCGCTCCTCCGGCTGATAGAGGAACTCCACGGTTCCGGCGTTGCGGTAGCCGGCGGCCCGCACCAGCTCGCCGGAGGACTTCTTGAGGTCGGCCACCTGCTCCGGCGTCAGCACCGGCGACCCCGACTCCTCGAGCAGCTTCTGGTTGCGCCGCTGCACGGAGCAGTCCCGCACCCCGACCGGCCAGACCGTGCCGAAGGCGTCCGCGATCACCTGCACCTCGATGTGCCGGCCCCGCGGGACCCGCCGCTCCAGGAACACGACCGGGTCGCCGAAGGAACGGGCCGCCTCGGCCTGGGTGCGTTCGAAGGCCTCCGCGAGCTCCTCCGCCCGCGACACGACCCGGATGCCGCGGCCGCCCCCGCCGCTGCGTGCCTTGATCATCAGCGGGTAGCCGATGTGCTCCGCCGAGCGGGTCGCCTCGGCCAGGCTCTCGACCGGGCCGCCGCTCCACGGCGCGACGGGGACACCGACCTGCTCGGCCAGCCGCTTGGCCTCGATCTTGTCGCCGAGGCGCCGCATCGCCTCCGGCGGCGGCCCGACGAAGACGATGCCCAGACGCTCGCACAGCTCGGCGAAGGCCGGGTCCTCCGCGACGAAGCCCCAGCCCACCCAGGCCGCGTCCGCACCGGCCGCGCGCAGCGCCCGCTCGAGCTCGGCGTGGTCGAGGTAGGGGCTGCCCGCGGCCGCCTCGCTGCGCAACTGGACCGCCTCGTCGGCCTCCCGGACGAACATCGCCGCCCGCTCGGCAGCCGTGTGCAGGGCGACGGTCCGGATGCCGTAGCCGTACTGCGCGTTCAGCTCGCGGACGGCCCGGATCAGCCGGACGGCCGGCTCTGCACGGTTGACGATCGCGACCCGACTGAACACGCCGTTTCCTCCTGGTAGCCCTTTGTCGGTCAGTCCCCGAAAGCGATCCGGACGTCCTCCAGGCCGGTCGTCGTCGCCGAGCCGTCCTCGACCCCCGCACCGACAGCGCGGTGCTCGGCCGCGCTGGTGCGGCCGAGGGCGACGATCCGCGGGTCGATGCGCAGAACGGCGTAGCCGCCGACGGCTCCGGCGCCGAAGCCGGGTGCGAAGATCCGCAGGGGGCGGTCGATGACCCCCTCACGCACGGCGTCGTAGATCGCCAGCGGAATGCTGGCAGCCGACACGTTGCCGACGTCGGCGATGTTGAAGTACAGCCGGTCGGCGGCCAGTCCCGCGTTGTCGGCGAGCTTGCCGATCATCGTCTTGTTCGCCTGGTGCGGCACGACGAGGTCGATGCTGTCCAGCAGCGAGCCCGCGGGCCCGTCCGGATGGGGCAGCGCGCGCAGCTCGTCCATCATCTGCGCCAGGTAACGACCGGCCAGTGACTTCACCTCCGGTCCTTGCACCGTGAGGCTGTTGTCGAAAACGGGGTTGGGCCACAGGATCGAGTTCACCTCGCTCGCCGGCCCGCTGGCGTAGGTGTTGAGGTAGTCGACGTCGCCGTCCTCGCCCTCCGGCGCCGGGCCGACCACGAAGGCCGCCGCGCCGTCCCCGAAGATCATGCGCGAGGGTCGCACAGTGCCGATCTTGTCGGAGAACTTCTCCGCGCAGACCACCAGGACCGGGCGCTCGACCTCCTGCAACAGCCGGGTCGCCTCGGACAGGCCGTAGGGGAAGCCGGCGCACGCCGCGATCACGTCACAGGACGCATGCGTCTGCTGCATCCCGAGCTCGCCGGAGATCCAGGTGGCGACGGACGGGATCAGCCGGGTGCTGGTGCACGTGCAGAACAGCACCGCCCCGATCTCCTCGGGAGCCCGGCCGGCGTGGACGAGGGCCTGGCGCGAGGCCTCGAGCGAGATCTCCTCGAGCGACCGGGAGGTGTAGAGCCGCTGCTCGATCCCCGTCTTGTCCCGGATGTCGTCGGCGGTCATCGGCGACCAGGAGTAGGCGCTGTTGCGGATGAGGTCGTCGTTGGTGCAGACCTGCTCGCCCTTGACGACGGCCAGCGACTCCAGCCGCGGCTGGACGGCGAAGCGCGCCCGCACCTCGAGTGCCGGGTAGGGGCGCACCGGCGGCCTGGCCTCCGGCGCACTGCGAGGCACCGGGGTCACCCGCTCGGCGCGGCGAGCCGTCTGGAGGAAGCGGGCCACCTCGCGGTCCCGTGGGTGGAAGAGCACCACGACGTCGTCGTCGCGCAGCGCCCCGACCTCGACCAGCTCGGTCTGCGAGAGATCCCAGGGCTGGTCGTCGTGCAGCACCATCGCCCACCGGTGCAACGCCTCCAGCTCGGCGACCTCCTCGCCGCAGTCGATGATCGCCTGCAGCCCGAACCTGGGGTGGTCGGGGTCGTACGTCGGCAGCCGCCAGGTCTGGTTCCTCGGGTCCGCGAGCGCCTCCGCGACCGTCGGCTTGCCGGCGGGCATCTCCGTGGCGTGGTGGCGGCGGTGCCGGAAGACCCCGAACAGCAGGGTGAAGATGCGGTCCTCGGCGTCGGCGTCCCACGCCGGCGGGAGCGCGGCGTAGGCCTGCTCCACGGCGGCGACCTTGGCGTCGCCGTCCTGCCAGGCCCGGAACGTCGGCAGATAGACGTCGTCGCGGTGCCGCGGCACGTCACGCCAGCGGGTCGGCCGCTTGTCGTACATCGTGAGCGCGTAGCGGTAGGCCCAGAACAGGTTCAGCGCCATGTCGCGCATCAGTGCGTGCCGGTCGGCGTACCGCCCGCGCTGGATGCGTTCCAGGATGTCGGTGCCGGTGGGCGCCTTGCTCTCGAAGTCCCGCCGGATCACCCGGCTCAGCTGCTCCTCGTCCTGGATCACGGAGAAGTCCAGCTGCGGGAGGAAGTTCGAGGGAAAGACGACCCGCCCACGCGCGTTGAGGACGAACGGCTGCATCTGTGATCCTCCTGCGCGTCTGCGCTGGTCTCCGGCCCCGCCGGGCAGCCTAGACCGCCCGGTGCACCAGCGGTTCGCCGCGGTGCCAGCGCTCCACATCGCCGCAGATCATGTCCGTGTGGTGGCGCACGACGTCCAGGGCGGCTCCGGCCAGATGCGGCGTCAGCAGCAGGTTCGGCGCAGTCAGCAGCGGGGAGTCACGCGGCAGCGGCTCGCTCGCGAAGACGTCCAGCGCCGCGCCGCCCAGGCGACCCTGCTCGAGTGCCGCGACCAGGGCTTGTTCGTCCACGATGCCGCCGCCCGCCGTGTTCACCAGCAGCGCACCCGGTCGCAGCAGGCCGATCCTGCGCGCGTCCAACAGCCGCTCGGTCTGCGGGGAGCGCGGGCAGTGCAGCGACACGATGTCGCAGGCGCGCAGCAGGTCGTCGAGCGGAATCGAGCCCCGGACGACCGGATCGGTGAACAGCACGCGCATGCCGAAGCCGTCTCGGGCGCGCTGCGCCACGCGCTGCCCGACGGCACCGTGGCCCACCAGCCCCAGCACCAGTCCGGCCAGCTCCCGGCCCCGGAAGTGCAGGTACGGCAGCTCGCCGCCGACGTGCCAGCCCTCGCTGCGCAGGTGCTGCTCGGCGGCGCTGATCCGGCGGCTGAGCGACAGCAGCAGACCGAGGACGAAGTCCGCCACCGAGTCGGCGTTGCGCGCCGGCGTGAACACCACCGGGATGCCGCGCGCGGCGCACGCGGCCAGGTCGACGTTGACCGGACCGCCGCGGGCGGTCGCCACGAGCCGGACCGCCGGCAGCGCCTCCAGCACGTACTCGTCGACCGCCTCGATCTCGGTGACGAGCAGCTGTGTGCCCACGGCCGCCGCCACGTAGGCGTCCCGGTCGAGCGCCTGCCGGGTCGTCCCCCAGCCGGCCCGCACGACGTCGTAACCAAGGGCCGTCAGCCGCTGCGCACCCTCGTCCATCAGCTCGGCGGTCACCAGCGCCCTCATGAGCCGCCGTCCGGAAGGGCGGCTCGCAGCGCGGCATGCGTGGCGCACCACCGGTCGTACTGCTCGTCCCACGACGAGCTGTCCCCGGCAGCGCACACCGACTCCGGCAGGGCCGGCGGGTGCGTGTGCGCCCCGACCGCCCGAGCGACCAGCAGGGCACCGGCGGCGGCGGCACCCGACGCGCCCCGCGCGTGGTGCACGTCGCGTCCGAGCACCTCGGCGAGCAGGGTCGGGAGGCGTCCGTCGGCCGCCGCGCCACCGCAGACCACCACCGCAGCGGCCGGCCCGCCGAGCGCCCGCTCGAGGTCCTCCACGTTGCCCCGCACCGCGAAGGCGTGCGCCTCCAGCAGTGCGGCCTGCACGTCGCCGGCGCTGGTGTCCGGCCGCAGTCCCAGCAGCGACACCGGCGGCTTGTGCTCCCACGTCTCCTGCGACCAGTAGGGCGCGGCAGTGACCGCCGTCAAGCCGTGCCCCCGGCGGGGGCCGTCGCCGGGAGCGAGCGCCGCCCACCAGCCGGAGAACGTCCCGGGATAACCGGCATTGCCCTCCACCGCCCACAGGTCGGGCGCGGCGTGCGTCGACACCCACGGCCGGCCGAGCGGGTCGCGGACGGGAGCGGCCGTCGCGGCCTGCACGGGCGTGGACGAGCCCGCGACGACGGTGAGCACGCCGTCACCGAGGCCGCCGACGCCCATCGCGGCCAGCTGCGTGTCGCCGCAGCCCGCGACGACCGGCAGCGTCGCCGGCAGCCCCCACCCCGCGCGCAGCTCGCCGACGACCGTGCCGGACTCGACCACGGGGGCCAGCAGCGACGCCCCGATGCCGGTGTCCTCCAGCAGGTCGAGTGCCCAGGTGCGCGCCGGGACGTCGGCCATCGCTCCCGCGCAGGCGTACGAGATCTCGGTCGCGTGGACGCCGGTCATCCGGGCGACCAGCCAGTCGTGCAGGAACAGCACCCGGGTCGTCGCGGCCCAGCGGCCGGGCTCCTGCTCGCGGACCGCGAGCAGCTTGGGCAGGGTCAGCTCGGGCGCCGGCCAGTGGCCGGTCAGCTCGTGCGTCCCGGTGAGCACGCCGGCGTACGGGCCGCCGCGCCGGTCGCTGTTGAGCACGCCGTTGCCGAGCACCTCGCCGGCCCGGTCCAGCAGCACGAAACCCTGGCGCAGCGTCGAGACCGTCACGCCGAGCCAGTCGCCGGCCGGCGCGGCCGCGACGGTGGCGCCGAGCGCGCCCCGGCAGGCCTCCTCCCAGACCGCCGGCTCGAACTCGACGCGGTACGGCGCCGGCCGGACGGACGGGAGGGTGCGCACCGCCTCGGCGTGCACCCCGCCCTCGAGGTCGGCGACCCACGCCTTGACGGAGGAGCCGCCGACGTCGAGCCCGGCGACCAGTTGCACGTCAGTGACCCGCCCGGGCGGCGGCTTCGCCGGCCCGGATCGTCTCGAGGTAGGAGGGCGGGCAGGCCGTCGTGGTGTCGCCGAGCTGAAGCATCGTCAGCGTCGCACGGGCCGCCTCCTCGAGGTTGCTGGCCCGCTTCCACGCCAGCTCGACGGTGTCAGCGACGACGGAGCAGCCGTGGTGGCCCAGGATCACGCAGTTGCAGCCGTCGGCCACGGCCTGCGCCCCCGCCTCGGCCAGCTCCGGTGTGCCGCTCTGGAGAAAGGGCGTCGACCGGACCTCGCGCACGTAGTAGGCGTGGTCGATCGTGAGCAGCCGGACCGGATGGCCGAGGGCGTCCAGCAGCACCGAGATCTGCGGGTGCAGGTGGACCAGCGCGTTGGCGTCCGGGCGGACCCGGTAGGTCGCGAGGTGCAGCGGCACCTCGCTGCTGGGCACGGGGTGGCCGTCGCGCACCCGGCCGTCGGCGATCCCCACCAGTGAGAACTGCTCCGGCGTCAGCTCGTCCAGCGCGCTGCCCGAGCAGGTGATCAGGCACTCGTCGGCGCCCGGGACGCGGGCCGACAGGTTCCCGCCGGAGCCGATGACCAGTCCGGCGGAGACGGCCTTGCGGCCGACCGCGATCAGCTGCCCGACCAGGTCCGGCGTCACGCTCCGAGCTCCCGGAGCAGCTGCAGCGTCGCCTCGCGGATCGGCGCGGTCTGCGCCTGCACCAGCTGGAAGACGGCCTCACGCATCAGCCGCTGCGGAGCGGCGTCCAGCGCCATGGCCGAGCCGCCGGTCGCCGCGACCAGCGCGGTCGTGGTGCGGACGGCGAGCTCGAGCGAGACGGCGCGTACGCCCAGCCGGTCCTCGATCCGCTCCTGTACCGGGACGTCGTCGATCAGCGTGTACGCCACCCGGCGCAGCCGCTCGCCCTCACGCCCCAGCTGCTGCGCCAGCGCCGCGGCGGTGCCGTCGTCGCGGCGCGAGGCCGTCCCGGCCAGCCGCCGCACCGCCTCGCGCTGCAGGCCGAAGGTGTGCGGGCTCGCGTTGGCGGTCTTGGCGGCATCCACCGCCAGCCAGTCCACGGCCGGCAGCACGGTCGCGACGTCGGCATCGGCCACCGGGAAGCCGGACAGCTCGAGGGTGACCGTGCCGGTGGCCGACATCGCGGCGAGCTGCATCGGCGCCGAGGCGGTGAGGCCGGCACCCTCGCACGCGGGCACCATGGCCAGGACCGCCTCGCCGTCGGCCGAGACGCCGGCGAGCAGGAAGACGTCGCAGATCCCCCAGCTGGTCATCCACCCGACGTGGCCGTCGAAGCGCCAGCCGCCGTCGGTGCGGGTCGCGGTGACGGCCGCCGGTCCGGGCCGGCGCAGGTGCGCCACCGCCACCCCGGACAGCAGCCGGCCGGTGCACAGCCCGCGCAGCAGCCGCTGCTTCAGCGCGTCGTTCGTGGACGCCGCGACGGTGCCGAGCGGCATGGCGTGCTGGGTGGCGACGAACCAGGTCGCGCCGCACGCGCCGGCCAGCAGCTCGGTCACCTCGCGCCCCACCTGCGCCGGCGCGCCGCCGCCGCCGTACGCCGGGGGTCCGGCCAGGCCGAGCAGGCCGGCGCTGCCCCAGGCATCGAGGTGCGAACGCGGGACGACGGTGCGATCGACCTGCTCGGCCTGGGGGCGCAGCAGCGAGTCGGCGAGGGAGCGGGCCAGCTCCACCGCCCGGACGGGGGTCACGGTGGTCACCCGGGCAAGCCTAGGTTCCGGCCGACCCACGCGCCGAACGAGCAGGCAGCCGGCAGCGTCGGGTCGGCGGGTCCGGTCGGGTCAGCGGGTCGGGTCGGGTCAGCGGGTCGGGTCGGCGGGTGAGCCGGAGCTGGTCCTGGCCGCGATGAGGTCGACGAAGGCCCCGATCGTCCTCAGCCCGCTCAACTCCTCCTCGGGCAGTTCTATCCCGAGGGTGTCCTCGAGTTCCATCGTGAACTCCACCAGGGACAGCGAGTCGACCTGCAGGTCCTCGACGAAGGATTTGTCCTCCTGCACCTGGTCGGCCTCGACCTCGAGCAGCTCGACCGCCTTGTCCCGCAGGACCTGCAACACCTCGGAGCGCTCCATGGAGGCGCAACGTAGCCGAGCAGGCCCCCGCAGCGGTCCGGCGGGCGATCCGGGCGGGTCCGCATCTAGGCTCTGCTGTCGTGAAGGCGATCGTGCAGGCCTCGTGAGCACGCCCGACGACGTGTCGGCCCGGCTGCTGACGCTGTCGGCCGAGCAGCTCTCGGTCCCGCCGGCGGAGTTGCGGCCCGACGCGGTGCTCACCGACGACCTGGGCGTCGACAGCCTCGGCGCCATCGAGTGGGGCATGACGATCGAGGACGCCTTCGGCATCTCGCTGCCCGAGGACGCCTGGGAGTACGTCCGGACCTACGGCATGGTCGACGAACTGGTGCGCCGACTCGGTACGAAACGACAGGCCTGATGCGGGCCACACCCGCGCCGCGGCGCGTGGTCGTCACCGGTCTCGGCGTCCTCTCCCCCGGCGGCACCGGCCTCGAGGCGTTCTGGAAGGGGCTGGCGACGCCGCCCGCCGACCGTCGGGAGCGGACGGTCGAGGACTTCGACCCGGCACCGTGGCTGTCCGCCAAGCAGGCCCGGCACCTCGACCGCTTCACCCAGCTCGCGGTGGTCGCGGCGCAGCTCGCCCTCGACGACTGCGGCGGTGTGCCGGACGTCCCCGCCCCGCGGGTCGGGGTGCAGCTGGGCACCGGCATCGGCGGGGTCGGCACGCTCGAGACGCAGGTCGGGGTGCTGGCCGCACGCGGGCCCGGCCGCGTCTCGCCCTTCACCATCCCGATGGTCATGCCCAACGCCGGCGCCGCCGCGGTGTCCCTGCGGTACGGCTTCCAGGGGCCGTCGGAGACGCTCACGACGGCGTGTGCCGCGGGCACCCACTCTGTCGCGGCGGGCGCCCGGATGGTGGCCGACGGCCGGTGCGACGTGGTGCTCGCGGGTGGCGCGGAATCCTCCATGACACCGACGACGGTGGCGGCCTTCACCGTCATGACCGCGCTGTCCAGGACCGGTTTGTCCCGGCCGTTCGACACCGGCCGGGACGGCTTCTGCATCGCCGAGGGCGCCGCCGTTCTCGTGCTCGAGGAGCGTGCGGCAGCGCTCGCCCGGGGCGCCCGGGTCTACGGCGAGGTGCTGGGCGCCGCCTCCACCTGCGACGCCCACCACATCACCGCCCCCTCCCCCGGCGGGGCCGGGGCCGCGGCCTGCATGCGCCTGGCACTCGAGGACGCCGAGCTCCAGCCCGGCGACATCCGCGCCGTCAACGCCCACGGCACCTCCACGCCGCTGAACGACGCCGCAGAGGCCGCGGCCGTCCGCACCGTCTTCGGCGCGGGCGCCGTCCCGGTGTCGAGCATCAAGGGCGTCACCGGCCACGGTCTGGGTGCCGCGGGGGCGCTCGAGGCGGCCAGCGTGCTGTTGTCGTTCGTGCACCGCGAACTGCCGCCCACGATGGGCACCACCACCGTCGACCCGGAGCTCGAGCTCGACGTCGTGCTCGAGCCGCGGGCCTGGCAGCCCGGGCCCACGATCAGCAACTCCTTCGGCTTCGGCGGTCACAACGGCTCGCTGGTGCTGGGCCCCGCATGAGCCGTGGCCGGTCGCCGTCCCCCCGCTCATGAGCAGCCTCGCCGCCGACCTGGCGCTGGCCCACGAGCTGGCCGATGCCGCCGACGCCATCACCGTCGCGCGCTTCGGCGCGCTCGACCTGGCCGTACGGTCCAAGCCGGATCTGACACCGGTCAGCGACGCCGACGTCGCCGTCGAGCAGGTGCTGCGCGCGCGGCTGGCCGCCAGCCGGCCCGGTGACGCGGTGCTCGGCGAGGAGGACGGCGAGACGGGCACCGGGCCGCGGCGATGGGTGGTCGACCCGATCGACGGCACCAAGAACTTCGTCCGGGGTGTCCCGGTGTGGGCGTCGCTGATCGCCCTGCAGGAGGACGGTGTGGTCACCGCCGGGGTGGTCAGCGCACCGGCCCTCGGCCGGCGCTGGTGGGCCGCCCGCGGCCTGGGCGCCTTCGCCGGCGGGTCACTGGCGCAGGCCCGGCCGCTGCGGGTCAGCGCCGTCAGCGCGCTCGCCGACGCCTCCCTGTCGTACTCCTCACTGACCGGCTGGGAGCAGCAGGGGCGGCTGCCCGGCCTGCTGCAGCTGTCGCGCGCCGCGTGGCGGACCCGGGCGTACGGCGACTTCTGGTCGCACGTGATGGTCGCCGAGGGCGCCGTCGACGCCTCCTTCGAGCCGGAGGTCTCGCTGTGGGACCTGGCACCGTTGCAGGTGCTGGTCGAGGAGGCCGGCGGCCGCTTCACCGACCTGTCGGGGATCGCCCGGCCGGACGGCGGGAGCGTCGTCTGCAGCAACGGGCCGCTGCACGACGACGTGCTCGCCGCACTGGCCGGCTGAGTCCGCAGGGGGCGCTCGGACCCCTGTCGCCGCACTCGGAGCAAGATCTTCGGAACATCCACAGCACCCTGGCCCTGTGGATGTTCCGATGATCTTGGTGCCTCGCCGCATCGGTCCGACCAGCAACCTCCAGGACAGCGGCGGAGGGAGCTCGCGCAGGTCAGGCGGTGCTGGCGGCCTGCTCGCGCAGGTCGACGACGGTCGCCGCGCGGGTAGCGGGGGTAGCGGTCGCCGCGCGGGTGTCGGGGGTAGCGGTCGCCGCGACGGCGACGGCGTCGGCCCGACCGGCCGCGAAGGCCCACACCAGCTCCTCACGCAGCGCGGCGAGGTCGGCCCGCAGGGCGACCACCTCGTCCCGGGCCGAGGCCAGCGCCAGCTCGGCGCGGGCGGCCCGCAGCTCCGCGCTCTGCGCGGCCTCGCTGGCCGTCACGGCCCGGGCCAGCGCGGCGTCCGCGCTGGCGGCGGCCGCGTCCGCAACGGACCGAAGTCGCGCGAACTCGGCCTCACGGCGGCTGGGCCGTCGCCGGCGCGGCAGCAATCGTGAGAGCAGCCCGGACCGCCGTCGGTGTCGTCCTCGCGCCATGGGACGAAGGTAGGGACCCGGCGCCCCGAGTGGGGCTCGCCACGCCGAAATAGGACGTATCACTGACGCCGCCCCCCTCCGGCACCACCACATCCGGGCCCGCTCGCAGGACCAGCCGATCCGCTCGCAGGACCAACCGGCCCGCTCGCAGGACCAGCCGGTGCCCAGCGAGGACGGCGTCTCGCTGCGCGGGCACACCCTAGGCTCGGCGTCATGCCGAGCCTGCTGCTGAACCGCCGCGACCTCGACTTCCTGCTCTACGAGTGGCTGGACGTGCTGAGCCTCACGAGCCGACCGCGGCACGCGGAGCACTCGAGGGAGACCTTCGACGACGTCCTGGCTCTGGCGGAGCGGGTCGCCACCGAGCACTTCGCGCCGCACAACCGGGCCAGCGACACCCACGAGCCGACGTTCGACGGCGAGCGGGTCACCCTCATCCCCGAGATTGCCGAGGCGCTGAGGGTCTTCGCCGAGGCCGGCCTGCTCGGTGGCACGCTGGACGAGGACCTCGGCGGGCTGCAGCTGCCGACGGTCATGGGCAACGCGGTCTTCGCGTGGTTCCAGGCGGCCAACGTCGGGACGAGCGCCTACCCGTTCCTGACCATCGCCAACGCCAACCTGCTGCTGGCCCACGGCTCGCCGGAGCAGGTCGACACCTACGTGAGACCGATGGTCGAGGGCCGCTACTTCGGGACGATGTGCCTGTCCGAGCCGCAGGCCGGGTCGTCGCTGTCCGACGTCACGACCCGGGCGGAGCCGCAGGACGACGGCAGCTACCGGCTGTTCGGCAACAAGATGTGGATCAGTGCCGGCGACCACGAACTGACCGAGAACATCGTCCATCTGGTGCTCGCGAAGATCCCCGGCGGACCGGCCGGGGTGAAAGGCATCAGCCTGTTCGTCGTGCCGAAGGTCCTCGTCGAGACGGGCGAGCGCAACGACGTCGTCCTGGCCGGCCTGAACCACAAGATGGGCTTCCGCGGCACGGTCAACACGCTGCTCAACTTCGGCGAGGGCAGGCACACGCCGGGCGGCCGCCCCGGCGCGGTCGGCTTCCTGGTCGGTGAGCCCCACCAGGGACTGAAGTACATGTTCCGCATGATGAACGAGGCGCGCGTCGGCGTCGGCCTCGGCGCCACCGCCCTCGGCTACACCGGCTACCTGCACGCGCTGGACTACGCGAAGGGCCGCCTGCAGGGCCGCCCGGTCAGCGCCAAGGACCCCGCCGGCCCGCAGGTCCCGATCATCGCGCACGCCGACGTGAAGCGGATGCTGCTGGCGCAGAAGTCGTACGTGGAAGGCGCTCTGGCGCTGAACTTCTACTGCGGCCGGCTGCTCGACGAGCACGCCACCGGGGACAGCGGGCAGGACCGCACCGACGCCCTGCTGCTGCTCGACGTGCTGACCCCCATCGCCAAGAGCTGGCCGTCGCAGTGGTGCCTGGAGGCCAACAGCCTGGCCATCCAGGTGCACGGCGGCTACGGCTACACCCGCGAGTACCCGGTCGAGCAGTTCTACCGGGACAACCGCCTGAACCCCATCCACGAGGGCACCCACGGCGTCCAGGGCCTGGACCTGCTCGGCCGCAAGATGGTGATGCAGGACGGGGCGGGACTGCAGCTGCTCAGCAGGACTGTCGCCGCGACGATCGACCGGGCGACCTCGGCGGGCGGCGAGCTGGCCGATCTCGGCGCACAGCTGCGCGAGTCGTGTGAACGCATCGGCAAGACCACGACAGCGATTTGGAGCGCCGGCGACCTGGAGGTCTCGCTCGCCAATGCCAGCCTCTACCTCGAAGCGGTCGGTCACGTGGTGCTCGCCTGGATCTGGCTCGAGCAGCTGCTGGCGGCCGACGGCAGGACCGGCGACTTCTACGAGGGCAAGCGACAGGCCGGCCGGTACTTCTTCCGCTGGGAGCTGCCGCGCACAGCGGCTCAGTTCGCGTTGCTGGAGACCTTGGACACGACCTCGCTGGACACCGAGGTCTCCTGGTTCTGACGGGCCCGCCGCCGGCGGTCGTAGGCCGCCAGCGCCCGCGGCGTGAGGTACAGCGCGGCCGCGTCGAAGAAGGCGTAGCCGCCGGCGATGCCGCTCGGGGGGTTGCCGATGGAGATGAGCCCGGTGAAGTCCTGCGGCTGCCACGCCCAGCTCCCCAGTGACGTGCCGACGATCTCCAGGTAGCTGACGATGAGGAAGGCCGCGGCGTACAGCAGCGGGCTCTTGCCCTTCCACGCGAACAGCAGCAGGCAGCCGAACCAGAAGGCGCCGAGCACGTCCGGGCGGTTCGAGAGCGTCACGCCCCACAGCGCCCAGCAGCCCCCGAGCACCAGCGTCGTGACGACGAACGGCCGGGCGTTGCGGTGTGCCCATGCGCTGCGCCCGAGCGCGAAGGCCGCCAGGTAGATGAGCCCGTGACCGGGCGGCACGAAGGCCGGGACGTTCTCGAGCCGGTAGACGTACACGCCGAGCCAGTCGGCGAAGACGTACTCGATGATCGTGGCGTAGACGACGACCACGGCGACCTGCACCCGCGTCGCCCGGTCCTCCCCCCGCAACGCGCGCAGGAGCAGCAACCAGGTGCCGAGCCCGAGCAGCCGCTGCTGCGCGAGCGAGGCGCCGGTATCCAGCCAGAGCACCACAAGCACCCACACCGCGACGCCGCCGACGAGCACGGCGTTCCGGGTCAGCGGCACCTGATCAGGGTGCCATCTCGCGGGGGCGGCCCCGGGACCGGGCGCTACTCCCCGACGGCGTCGGGCGTCGCGCCGTCACCGAACGGATGCACCAGCGCCACGCCGGCCGCCCAGCGCAGATCGGCCAGCTGCCGCTCCTCGATTAGCTCGGCACCCGGGACGTGGACGGCGTCGAGGTCCTCCATCGGCACGGAGTACGGGTTGGTCATGCCGGAAGTGTGCACCGGGGCCCGACGCACGTCGAGCCCGTGCCGGTCGCTCAGCCAGCCGGTGCGATCACGGGTACCCAGCTCATTCACGGGGGACCCAGCTGATCCACGGGGTACCCGGCTGATCCACGGGGAGTTTGAGGTGGATGGGCGCGTCGGATCCACCTCGAACTTCGCGTGGATCACCAGTGCGTGGATCACCAGCGGGGTGCGTGGATCACCAGCGGGGTGCGTGGATCACCAGCGGGTGCGTGGATCAGCAGCGGGGATGCGGCGTCAGGCCTGCACGCCGGTGGAGCCCTGCCGGTCGTACGCCACCTGGCAGAAGCCGTGGTTGCAGTAGCCGCCGGGGTTCTTGTGCAGGTACTGCTGGTGGTAGGCCTCGGCGTAGTACCAGGGGCCGGCCTCGGCGAACGGCCGGACCTCGGTCGTGATGGCGCCGTGACCGGCGACGGTGAGCGCGGCCTGGTAGCGCTCGACCGAGACCCGGACCGCGATCAGCTGCTCGTCGGTCGTCGGATAGAGCGCCGTGCGGTACTGCGTGCCGTGGTCGTTGCCCTGGCCGCCCCGCTGGGTCGGGTCGTGGTTCTCCCAGAACGCCTTCAGCAGCGTCTCGACGTCCACCTTCCTGGGGTCGTAGACGA
This sequence comes from Mycobacteriales bacterium, assembly GCA_040902655.1. NCBI lineage: Bacteria > Bacillati > Actinomycetota > Actinomycetes > Mycobacteriales > Mycobacteriales bacterium. Next base: position 134,479 of record JBBDWV010000052.1, on the reverse strand, counting down.
CCTGGACCGCCTCGGTGTGGCCGGTGCGTCCGGTGCAGGTCTGTTCGTACGTGGGGTTGGGCGTGTGGCCGCCCGTGTAGCCGGCAGCGGTGCTCAGCACCCCGGGAATCTGCCAGAAGATGCGCTCGGCCCCCCAGAAGCAGCCCATGGCGAGGTAAAGCACCTCGGCGCCGGCCGGCCACGGGCCGGTCATCGCCGTGCCCAGCACCTCGTGCCGGGCCGGGACGGCGACCGGCGTCGGGCTCCCGGGCAGCGCGGTCTCGGCGGTCGGCATCTCGGGGGTCTTGCGCAGGCTCCACACGGGCGGGCTCCAGACGGTCGCAGGGTCTGCCCCGTCCAACCGGCGGACAGGCGGCGGCGTTCCCTCAGCGCCGCGTTCCCTCAGCGCCGCGTTCCCTCAGCGCCGCGTTCCCCCAGCGGCGTTCCCTCAGCGGCCGGTCTCGCCGTTCCAGCGGGCCAGCTTGCCTCCCCGGGTGACCGCGCGGAGCCGGGCTTCTGTCTCCGCCCGCACGGCGCTGGGCGTCACGACGAGTACTGCGTCACCGCGCACGAAGTGCGTATAGGCGTCGGGCACCAGGCTCTTGCCGTCCCGCACGATCAACGTCACGTGCGCGTCCCGCGGTAGCCGCAGCTCCTCCACGTAGACGCCGTGCAGTCGCGAACCCGGCCCGATCTGCAGCTGGAGCAGGTCGGCGTTCAGCTGCTCCAGCGGGGCGGACTCGACCTCGAGGTCACGGGCGTGCAGCGGCTCGATCAGACGCAGCCAGCGCCCGACGACGGGCAGCGTCGGCGCCTGCGCCAGCGTGAGCAGAACGACGAGCACGAACACGACGTCCAGCACGTCCTCGGCCCCCGGCACGTCCTGGGTCACCGGGATGGTGGTGAGCACGATGGGGACCGCCCCACGCAGGCCCGCCCAGGACACGAAGACCTGCTCGCGCCACGGCACCCGGAACGGCACCAGCGACAGCAGCACGGCCACCGGCCGCGCCAGGAGCACGGCCACGGCCGCGACCAGCAGCGCCGGCCCGACGGCGTCCGGTAGTCGATCGGGGGAGGCGAGCAGCCCCAGCAGCACGTACAAGCCGGCCTCGGCCATGAGCGCGAGGGACCCGGCGAAGCCGAAGACGGCCCGGCGGTGCGGGAGCTGGCTGCTGCCGAGGACCAGCCCCGACAGGTAGGCGGCCATGAAGCCGCTGGCGTGCAGCTGCGTCCCGGCCGAGTAGGCGAGCAGCACGATCGCGACCGCGGCCAGCGGGTAGAGGCCGGCTGCCGGCAGGGCGACCCGGCTGAGCAGCTCGCGCCCCAGCCAGCCGACGAGCAGCCCCACGGCTGCACCGACGACGAGCTGGAAGACGACCTCCGCCGCGCCGCCCAGCAGCGTCGTCGACTGCCACGCGTCGGAGGAGGCCAGCACGACCAGCACGGCGACCGGCGCGTCGTTGAGCCCCGACTCCGCCTCGAGCGTGGCGCCGACCCGCTTGTTCAGCGGCAGCCGGCGCAGCACCGAGAAGACCGCCGAGGCGTCCGTGGAGCCGATGACCGCCCCCAGGATGATCGCCGTCCGCCAGTCCAGGCCCAGCAGGAGGTGCGCGCCTGTCGCCACGACGCCGACGGAGACGGCCACCCCCACCACGGCCAGCGCCAGAGCGTGGGGCAGCACCGGCCGCATCACCCGCCAGCGGGTCGTCAACCCACCCTCGGCGAGGATGATCGCCAGCGCGATCAGGCCCAGGTCGGCCGTCAGGCCGTAGTCGGAGAACTCGATCCCGAGCCCGGCCTCCCCCACCAGCAGCCCGATCCCCAGGTAGACGAGCAGGACCGGCAGCCCGGTGCGGTGCGACAGACGTACCGCGACGACGCTGACCAGCAGCAGGACGCACGACACGAGAAGGACGAGGTTGGCGTTGTCGTCCACCTCGCCCTCCTCGTCCTCCTCGTCGGTACGGCTTAGACGACCCCGCCCTCTCGTCTGACGCCCATCGGCCGGGGCGCGGGCCGCTTGGCCGGCCGCGGCCGGGACGAGGCGCTGCCCGTCCTGCGCTTGGGCATCGGCGGCGGCGCGCTGTTCCTCTGCTCGAGCAGGAGCAGCAGCGGCGCGGCGGTGAAGGCCGACGAGTAGGTGCCGACGATCAAGCCGATCAGCAGCGCCAGGGCGAAGTCGGTCAGCGACCGGCCGCCGAGGAAGGTGAGCGCACCGAGGATGAACATCGCGCCCAGGCCGGTGTTGACGGTGCGGGGCGCGGTGGACAGGACGGCGGTGTTCACGACGCCCGCCAGGGGCCGGGTGCGGTTGTTCGCCCAGGTCTCGCGGATGCGGTCCATCGTGACGATCGAGTCGTTCACCGACACACCGATGATGGTCAGCGCCGCGGCCAGGAAGATGCCGTCGATCGGCTTGCCGAGCCAGGCGAAGATGCCGAGCACGATCAGCACGTCGTGGAACATCGCGAGCACCGCCGCCGAGGCGAAGGTCCACCGGAAGCGGATCGCCAGGTAGCCCAGCTGCATCACCAGGGCGATGACCAGGGCGATGATCGCCTTCTTGCGGAGCTCGCTGCCGAGCGTCGGGCCGATGAGGTCGTCGGCGTTGATGCTCGCGTCGCCGCCCACCTCGGCCAGTGAGGCCCGGATCCGCTCGACCTCGTCGTCGTCGATGTTGGCCGTGCGGACGGAGATGTTCTCGCCGTTGCTCTGCTGCACGACCGCCGTCGGGAAGCCGGCCTCCTCCACGGCGCTGCGCGCGTCGCCGACGGAGACCGGCTGCGACGTGGCGAACTCCACGACCCGGCCGCCGGTGAACTCGACACCGAAGTTGAAACCGCGCAGGAACATGCCGCTGATCGCCAGCAGCAGTGCCAGTGCCGAGATCATCAGCCAGCGCCGGCGGAACTGCATGAGGTCGGGCTTGCGCCGCTCGAGGTACTCGCGGAAGCGGCCGAGCGTGGCCAGGCCGCTGATGCGCGGCCGCTTGTGCACCAGACCGCGCTTCACGGCGAACTCGGTGAGCACCCGCGTCACGAGCAGCGCCGACACGATCGAGGCGAGTACACCGATGGTCAGCGTGACACCGAAGCCGCGCACCGGACCGGCCGCGAACAGGAACAGCAGCGCCGCCGCGATGAGGGTGGTGATGTTGGAGTCGGCGATCGCCGTGAAGGCCTTGGAGAAGCCGTTGTCCAGTGACGGCAGCAGCCGCTTGTGCCGGGAGGCGGCGAACTCCTCACGGGTGCGTTCGAAGACCAGCACGTTGGCGTCGATGGCCAGACCTGCGGACAGCAGCAGACCACCGAGCCCGGGCAGCGTCAGCGTCGCCCCGATCGCGACCAGTACGCCGTAGGAGATCAGGCCGTACGACGCCAGCGCGACCGCCGCGAGCAGGCCCACCACCCGGTAGACCACCATCAGGAAGATCGCGGTCATGGACAGGCCGATGATGCCGGCCTTCACGCTGGCGTCGATCGCCTCCTGGCCCAGCGACGGCCCGACCGTGCTGCGGGAGATGATCTCGACCCGCACGGGCAGCGCGCCGCCCTTGATGAGGACGGCCAGCTGCTGGGCCTCGTCCCGGGTGAAGTTGCCGGTGATCTGGGTCGAGCCGCCCTGGATGCCGATGTTGCACTGCACGTCCGGGGCGACCTGCGGCGAGGAGATGGCCTGGCCGTCCAGCACGATCGCGACCCGGCGCTTCGGGTCGAGCGGCTGGTTGCACGCGGCGGCGCCGGTGAGCGCCTCCCACTTGCGGCCACCCTCGCCCTGGAAGTCGACCGAGACGAAGCGCTGGGTGCCGGTCGTCGGGTCGGTCCCGGCGGCGGCATCGCCGACGTCGTCACCGGTGAGGGCGGCCGGGCCGATGAGAATCGGCTGCCCGCTCTCGTCCAGGATGCTGTTCTGCTGGCTGGTGTCCAGCTCCTGCGGGTCGGTCTGCGGCTCGGCCGGTGCCGGCGAGGCCGACGCGGTGGGTGCCGGGCTGGCCTGGGTCTGCGTGGTGAGGGCCGGCGGCAGTGCCCGGCCGTTGCTGGTGGCCGACGGCGCGGCGCTGGCGCCGGCGGTGGCCTCTGCTGTCGGGCTGGCCGGCGTGAACTCCGGCGCCTCGTCCTCCGGCTCCAGCTCCTCCGGCTGCAGGCCGACGACGTTGGCCGGGTCGCCGGGGCCGAGGACCGGGTGGAAGGTGAGCTGGGCGGTCTGCCCGATGGCGTCGGCCGCCTCTGCGGCGTTCTGGACGCCGGGCAGCTCGACGATGATGCGGTTGGTGCCGGACCGGGCAAGCGTCGGCTCCGCGACGCCGAGGGCGTCGACCCGGCGGCGCAGGACCTCGAGCGTCCGGTCGGTCGCCTCGGCGTCCGCCTCGGTGGTCGGCGAGTCCTTGGTCTCGAGCACGATCTGGGTCCCACCGCGCAGGTCCAGGCCGAGGCGGGGGTCCTTGGTGACGGCGAAGAAGCCCGTCACGCCGAGGATGAGCAGCGCGAGCAGCGCGCGCAGGACGGGCGGTCGTGTCACAGGGATCTCCGGAAAAGGGGGTGGAACGGGCAGGACGCTCAGGTGCCTGCCGCTACCGGCGGCGCACGACCGCTTGCACCCCGCAGCACCGACCGGACGGCCGGAGACGTCGGCGGACGCGCTCCCGGCCCAGCCGGCAGGAGCGGGGCCACGAGCGGCGAGGAGCCGGGGCCGGCCACGCTCTGGGTGCTCCCAGCCGGCACGGCCAGCACCCTGGACAGCCGCAGGGCAACGGCCCGCTCGCCCGGCCGCGACCCGGCGAGGGCGGGGCGTTCCGCGACGGACCGGGCGGGGGCAGGGGCGTGCGTCGTTGTACCTCCCACGGCCGCGCCGGAGCCGGCCCCGGCGGCCATGAGCCGGGGTGTGAGCTGCACGCCGCCGTGCCCCAGCAGGGCCACGGCGGCCGTGACCACCAGCAGGCGCCGCAGCGCCTGCACGGCGGTGGCGCGGCGGGCAGCGACGGCGAGCCCCGTGACGGCGACCGTGGCCCCGCTCACGAGCTGGCCGCGACGAGCGGTTCGAGCACGACCTCGGGGTGGTCCCCCAGGACGCGTTGCAGCCGCCAGTTGCCGGCGAACAGCGCCAGCAGCTGACCGTCGCTGCTGCGCTCGAGCACCTCCACACCGCTCTCGCGGTCCAGCACCTTGGCCCACGTGCGGTCGGTGCGGCGCGCGATCGAGTATTCGAGTCGGTCCAGGCGTACGGGCGCGGAGAACTCGCCGGCCATCCGGTGCTCCGCCACCTCGAACTGCATGGGCCCGACCGCGGCGAGCACCGGCGCCTGGTCGCCGCGCAGGTCCGAGCGCAGCACCTGCACCGTCCCCTCCTGCTCGAGCTGCTCGATGCCCCGCCGGAACTGCTTGTAGCGACCGGAGTCGACGGCCCGGGCGACGACGAAGTGCTCCGGCGCGAAGCTCGGGATCGGCGGGAAGACCACCGGCTCCTCGACGTAGAGGCTGTCACCGACCCGCAGCGCGCTGGCGTTCACCAGGCCGACGACGTCGCCCGGGAAGGCCTCGTCGACGGTCTCGCGGTCCCGCCCGAACACCTGCTGGGCGTACTTCGTGGCGAACGGCTTGCCGGTCGCGGCGTGGGTGACGACGGTCCCCCGCTCGAAGACGCCCGAGCACACCCGGACGTACGCCAGCCGGTCCCGGTGGGCGCTGTCCATGCCGGCCTGGATCTTGAAGACGAAGGCGCTGAACGGCTTGTCCAGCGGGCGCGGCTGTCCCGCCACGTCCGGTCGCGGGCCGGGCGGCGGCGCGAGCTCGAGCAGCGTGTCGAGCAGCTGGTGGACGCCGAAGTTGAGGACGGCCGAGCCGAACAGCACCGGCGTGGTGACGCCGTCGAGGAAGGTCGACTGCTCGTGCACCTGCCCCATCTCGGTGAGCAGCTCGCTCTCCTCGACAGCGGTGTGCCAGTCCACCGGCTCCTGCTCCTGGGCCACAGCGGCCGGCAGCCGCTCCTCCGGGGCGATGGTGGCGCCGCCGGCTGTGCGGGTGAAGCGGAGAAAGTCGCCGCTGGCACGCTCCAGGACGCCCTTGAAGTCCCCGGCGATGCCGACCGGCCAGGTCAGCGGCGTGGGCTCGAGACCGGTGCGGTCGCGGATCTCGTCCATCAGCTGGAGCGCCTCGAGCCCCGGCCGGTCCCACTTGTTCACCACGGTGATGATCGGGATGCCCCGGTGCTTGCAGACGTCGAAGAGCTTCATCGTCTGCGGCTCGAGCCCCTTCGCCGCATCGAGCAGCATCACCGCGCAGTCGACGGCGGCCAGCACCCGGTAGGTGTCCTCGGAGAAGTCCGCGTGACCGGGGGTGTCCAGCAGGTTGATCACCGCGTCGCCGTAGGAGAACTGCAGCGCCGCCGAGCTGATCGAGATGCCGCGGGCCTTCTCCATGTCCATCCAGTCGGACACCGTGCTCTTGCGGCCGGCCTTGCCGTGGATCGCGCCCGCCTCCTGGATCACCCGGGCGTGCAGGGCGAGCGCCTCGGTCAGCGTCGACTTGCCGGCGTCAGGGTGGCTGATGACCGCGAACGTGCGCCGACGGGCGGCCTCACCGGTCGCCGTCCCCGGTGCGCTGACGGCGTCGACGGAGCGGTCCGCGACGGTCATGGAAGCGAGTCTACGGCTGCGCCCGCTCCACGAAGAGGCGACGACGGTGGGTACCGCGGGGTGCACAGGGCATGTCCCGACTCACCGGCGCGCGCGGCGCGCCCTGACGAAGGAGATCACATGTACATCGGTGGAGGCGTCGTCACGCTGATCATCATCGTCCTGCTGCTCATCCTCATCTTCTAGGAAGGCTCCACGGCGGCTCAGGGTCGGGTATCGACCTCACCGTCCGGCTTGCCGGGTGCGGCCAGGGCGGTCCATGCGCCGGGGCTGCTGATCGAGGAGTCGCTGCCCTCGCTCTTCTCGCCGGCATGGACGCCGTCCCTGGGGCTTGCACCCTGCGCCGTCCGGACACCCGGTCCGGCGCTGCTGTCGGCGTGACCCGGCGCGGGGACCGGCGCGACGGGAGCGGCCGGGTCCTGCGCCGGCTGGACAGGAGCGGCGGCACCGTCGGTGCGGGCGTGCTGTACGGGGGTCTGCTGAGCGTCGGGAGACATGCCACAGACGTGCCCGCCCCGGCCGACGGGCACACCGGCTGCGCCGCGTCGCGGCGTCCTCGTAGGGTCCGGCCATGACGGACGACGTGCACGCCGGGTTCAACACGCTGCTCGGGCTGGAGATCACGGCGGTCAGCGGCGACGAGGTCGTCGCCTCCCTCGAGGTCCGCCCCGAGCTGCTCCAGCCGTACGGCCTGCTGCACGGCGGTGTCCTGTGCTCCGTGGTCGAGACGGTGGGGAGCGTGGCGGGGGCGGTCTGGTTCGGCGACCGCGGCAAGGTGGTGGGGACGAGCAACCACACCAACTTCCTCCGGGCGGTACGCGAGGGGCGGCTGACGGCCATCGCGACGCCCATCCACCGCGGCCGGACCCAGCAGCTCTGGACGGTGGACGTCCGGGACGAGCAGGATCGGCTGGTGGCCAAGGGCGAGTTGCGGCTCGCCAACCTGCCGGAGGAATAGCCCCGGCTGTCGTGGGTAGGACGATTCGGACGTGACGGAGCAAGAGTGAGCAGCGAGCCCGAGCCGGGCGCGTTGCAGCCTGCGCAGGAGCTGCGGCTGCCTTCCGTGGCACAGAGCGTGCGGCTCGCGCGGCAGTTCGTCCGTGACCTGCTCACTGCCGCCGACCATGAGCGCTGGGTCGATGCCGCCGAGCTGGCGCTCTCCGAGATCGTGACCAACGGCGTGCTGCACGCGCACACCGAGCTGACGGTCCGGGTGCGGCTGCGCGAGGACGAGGTCGAGGTCGAGGTGCAGGACGGCAGCCCGACGCTGCCGGTCCAACGCCGCACGCACCAGGCCGAGGCCACGACCGGCCGGGGGCTCGAGCTGGTGAGCGCCCTCACCCGGAACTGCGGCGTGCGGCCGGGGCCGGCCGGCAAGGTCGTCTGGTTCACCGTCGGCGACGATGAGCCGGCAGACGAGACGTCGGAGCAGGACCTGCTGATCGCTTGGGACCTCGAAGGAGTCTGGATCCCCGAACCGGCCTCGGCCACCGGGCAGGCTCCAGCCGTGCAGGAGGTCGAGCTGAGGGGGATGCCGACGGCGCTGTGGACGGCCGCGCGAGAGCACCACCAGACGCTGCTCCGCGAGCTGATCCTCTACCTGGCCGAGCACGACGACGCTGCCTCGCCCCGGCTGGACATGGCGTTGGTGGACCAGGCCCGTCACACGATCTGGAACGAGCTGCTCGCCCACCGCGAGCACAGCACCGGCACCGCCGGTCGGTCGCTGCCGGACGGCCGCACCGGTCCGCTGCCAGAGGTCCTGCCGCCGGTCGACCTGCGGATGTCCCTGCCGGTCGGCTGCTCGACCGCCTACAGCGCGATGCAGGAGGCCCTGGACCTCGGCGAGCGGCTGGCGGTGGCCGGCCTGCTCCTGGCCCGCCCGGGCCTGCCCGAAATCGTCGCGGTCCGGAACTGGGCCCTCGATCAGATCGTGGCCCAGCTCGGGGGGGCCTCGGTGACCCCGTGGCCGGGCACGGCACAGCCGCGGTTCACCGACCTGGTGCACGACCGCGCCGACCCGGAACCTCCGGACTGGGACGCCTCGCAGGTCACCGGCTCCCCACGGGGGGTGGTCGCCGCCGACGACGCCAACCGGATCATCGCGATCAGCGAGTCGCTGGCCCGTACAGCCGGCTGGTCACCCCAGGACCTCGTCGGCAGGCGGCTCGTCGCGCTGGTCCCACCCCGGCTCCGCGAAGCCCACGTCGCCGGCTTCAGCCGGCACCTGAGCACCGGGGAGTCGCACATCCTCGGGATCGACCTCGAGCTGCCGGTGCTGCACCGGAACGGCTCCGAGGTGTCGTGCCGCTTCCTCATCGAGCAGGCCGAGGTGGGTCGAGGCCGCCCGGTCTACCTGGCCTGGATCGAGCCACTCGACGGCTGATGGGTCCAGGCGACGTGGGACCAGGCCGAACTACGAGGCGGCGGGGGTCGACGTGGGATGGAGCGCCGCGGAGCCGTCCTGCAGCTCGAGGGCGACCTCGGCCAGCCGGTCGCCGTACGCCCGGCCGTGGTGGGCGCAGAACAGCAGCTCACCTGTGGTGAGAACAGCACGGTAGAAGGCCTGGGCCCCGCAACGGTCACAGCGGTCGGCGGCGGTGAGAGCGGCGGGCGCGAGCAGCGTCTGGGTCATGGTCGGTGTCCTCCCGTTGGTGAGCCCTGCTTACCCGTCGACACGACAGGCACTCAGGGTGAGCGTTACGGGGTGGTCAGTTCGAGGCATTCGCCCGGGCAGACAGCCCACCGGCGGCGGCACGGCGGCCGGCTCACAGCTGCCCCACCACCTGGGCCAGCAGCCGGCCGACCCGGGCGGCGCCGGCCGCTCCGGCCGCAAGCACCTCCTGGTGGTCCAACGGCTGACCCGTCGCGTCCGCCGCCAGGTTGGTGACCAGGGAGACCGCCAGCACCTCGAGCCCCTCCGCACGGGCGGCGACGGCCTCCAGCGCGGTCGACATCCCGACCAGATCGGCCCCCATCGCGCGCAGCATCCGGACCTCCGCCGGCGTCTCGTACTGCGGGCCCGGGAGCGCGGCGTACACCCCCTCCTCGAGCGACGGGTCCACGGCGCGCACAGCCGAGCGCAGCCGCGCGGAATAGAGGTCCACCAGGTCGACGAACCGGGGCCCGACCAGGGGCGACCGGCCGGTGAGGTTGAGATGGTCGCTCACCAGCACCGGCTGGCCCACCTGCAGGCCCTCCCGCACGCCGCCGGCGGCGTTGGTCAGCACCACCGTCCGACAGCCGGCAGCCGCGGCCGTGCGGACCGCGTGCACGACGGGGTCGACGCCGCGCCCCTCGTACAGGTGCGTGCGCCCCAGGAAGGCCATGATCCGTCGGCCGTCGACCTCCAGTGACCGGATCCGGCCGGGATGCCCGGCCACGACCGGCGGCAGGAAGCCGGGCAGCCCGGTCACCGCGACGTCGAACTCCGGCGGACCGAGCGCGTCCACCGCCGCGGCCCAGCCCGACCCCGCCACCAGGGCCACGTCGTGCCGGTCGACGCCGGTCAGCTCCGCCCAGCGGGCCGCGGCCTGCTCGGCGAGGACCTTCGGGTCCGGGCCAGGGGCGGCGGACATGCCGCAGGACAACCGATACGCGCGCTACTTGCCCGCGGCGGCGTTCTTCAGCGCGGAGCCGGCGGTGACCTTGACGGCCTTGCTCGCGGCGATCTGGATGGTCTCACCGGTCGAGGGGTTGCGGCCCTCGCGGGCGGCCCGGTCCACCTGCTCGAAGGACAGGAAGCCCGGGATCGTGATCTTCTCGTTCCCCTTGGCCACGGTGTCGGAGACAACCTGCTGGAAGGCCTTGAGGGTGGCGTCCACGTCCTTGCTGGACACGCCGGAGGCCTCGGCGACGGCGGTGACGAGCTCGTTGCGGTTCAGGGGGACTCCTCGGGTCGGTGACCGCAATGGTGCAGTCGCTTGCTCCAGTGTCGCGCACGCCTGGCCGCGCCCCGCAGGCGGCGCGCGGAATGGCGACTGCGCAGGGGCGATTGGCCTGGGGTGTGAACGCCTCCGCCGCTGCGCTGCCGCTGTCCGTGCTCGACTTCGTCGGCATCGAGCACGGCGAGACGCCGGCCGCCTCGATCCGCGGCGCCGTGGGCATCGCGCAGGCCGTGGAGGCGGCCGGCTACCGGCGCTACTGGGTCTCCGAGCACCACAACATGCGCAGCCTGGCCTGCAGCGCGCCGGAGCTGCTGACTGCACACGTCGCGGCGCACACCGAACGGGTCCGGGTCGGCGCGGCCGGGATCATGCTGCCGAACCATGCGGCCTTCAAGGTCGCCGAGAACTTCCGCACGCTGCTGGCCATGCACCCCGGCCGGATCGACCTGGCCCTCGGCCGTGCGCCGGGCACCGACCCGCTGACCGCGCACGTCCTGCGACGCGGCCTGCAGGTCGATCCCGGCACCGGCTTCCCGCAGCAGGTCGCCGAGCTGCTGGCCTTTCTCGGCGACGGCTTCCCCGAGGAGCACCCGTACGCCCCGCTGGTGGCGGCGCCGGTCGTGCAGGAACGGCCGGAGCTGTTCGTGCTCGGTTCGAGCGAGTACGGGCCAAGGTTCGCGGCAGTCAACGGGCTGAGCGCAGTGTTCGCCCACCACATGAGTCCCGAGATCGCCGCCCAGGTGCTGTGCGACTACCGCCGTACCTTCACCCCCGCTACCGAGGGCGACCGGCCGTACTCCGCCATGTCGGTGCTCGCCTTCGCCAGCGAGGACGCGGACGCGGTCGTGGAGTTCGAGGCGGCCTGGACACTGACGCTGGCGAACCTGCGCCGCGGCGTCCGGGAGCCGCTGCGGCCGGAGCAGGTCGTCGAGCTGGCCCGCTCCGCCGACTTCCGGGCGAGCCGGCGCGACGACGGCCGGAGCGCGACGGGCGAGCCGAAGCTCGTCGCCGAGCGCCTGCTCGAGCTGAAGGAACAGGCCCAGGTGGACGAGATCGTGGTCGTCACGCCGAGCCTGGACCGGACGCGCCGCACGGGCAGCTACGTCGCGCTGGCGCAGGCCTGGCGGGCCCTTGCCTGCTGAAGACGACCAGAGGGCTCCCGGCAGTTCCGTGACGTCGCGCGCGCTGGCGGTGCTCGGGGCGTACGACGCCGACCACCCGTGCCTGACGCTCACCGAGCTGGCCGGCCGCGCCGGCCTGCCGCTGACGACGACGCACCGGCTGGTCGCCGGGCTGGCGGATTGGGGGGCTCTGGAGAGGCGGCCCGACGGGTCGTACGTCGTCGGCCGGCGGCTGTGGCACCTCGGCCTGCTCGCGCCGGTCTCCCGGGAGCTGCGCGACGTCGCGCTGCCCTTCCTCCAGGACATCTCCGCGGCGACCGGCGAGAACGCCCACCTCGCGGTCCGTGACGGCACGACCGCGCTCTACGTCGAGCGGATCTCCGGCCGCGCCTCGGTGCCGATCGTGAGCCGCACCGGTTCGCGGCTGCCGCTGCACGCGACCGGCGTCGGCAAGGTGCTCCTGGCGCACGCACCGGCCGGGGTGGTCGACGCCGCGCTGCAGCGGCTTCGCCGGCTGACCCCGTACACGGTGGTCGAGCCCGGCACCCTGCGCCGGCAGCTCGCCGAGGTCCGCCGGCGGGGCTACGCGCTGACCGGCGAGGAGATGACGGTGGGCACCGGCTCGGTCGCGGTCCCGGTGGTGACCGGCACGGGCGAGGTCTTCGCCGCGCTCGGCGTCGTCGCCGCGACCAGCCGGCGCGACCTCGTGCGGCTCGTGCCGGCGCTCGACGTCGCCGCCCGCGGGATCTCGCGCTCGGTCCGTTGACGCGTCGCGGCCGATGGACTTATGGTCAGACCAATCCGGGCCATGGGCCCGCCCCGCCGACCCAGGAGGCCCGCTGCATGGCCAAGGACGCGATCGTCTCGAGCAACCTGGCGGCGAAGTTCGCCACCGAGAAGGACTCCCCCTACACCCGCTGGGTCGCCGCGGAGGGCCTGGACATCATCGCGGCCCACCACGTGCCGGACCTGCGCACCGTCGAGCTGAAGCCGTGGGAGCGCCGCGGCGGGCGCGGAGTGTTCATCAACCACGAGGCCACGCGCACCTCGAACGACTGCTACGTCTGCGAGATCCCGGCCGGCGGCAAGCTGGCGCCCCAGCGGCAGCTGTTCGAGGAGATGGTCCTCGTGCTGGAGGGCCAGGGCTCGACCAGGGTCTGGAACGACGCGGGCGCCGAGGTCACCTTCGAGTGGCAGGCCGGGTCGCTGTTCGCGATCCCGCTCAACGCCCACCACCAGCACTTCAACGGCTCCGGCCAGCGCGCGGCGCGCTTCGTCTCCTCCACGAACATGCCGCCCATCATCAACCTCTACGACGACGCCGACTTCGTGTTCGGCACGCCCAAGGACTTCCCGAACCGCTTCAACGGCGAGCCGGACTACTTTGCGCCCACGGGCGAGCAGAAGGGCTTGCTGCTCGACACCAACTTCGTCGCCGACGCGGTGAACCTGCCGCTCATCGAGGCCAAGGAGCGCGGTGCAGGCGGCGGCCACATCCGCTTCTCGATGGCGAAGGGGTCGATGAACAGCCACATCTCGCAGTTCCCGACAGCGACCTACAAGAAGGGCCACCGGCACGGCCCGGGCGCCCACGTGATCATGCTCTCCGGCGAGGGCTACAGCCTGATGTGGCCGGAGGGCGAGGAGCCCCGCCGCTACGAGTGGCACGCCGGGACGTTGATCGTGCCGCCGAACATGTGGTTCCACCAGCACTTCAACACCGGCACCGAGCCGGCCCGCTACCTGGCCTTCAAGCACGAGGTCGTCTCGGTGCGCAACGCGCAAGGCGTCCCGAAGGCGTGGATCAGCCAGCGCATCGGTGGCGACCAGATCGACTACGCCGACGAGTCCTCTCTCGTGCGCGACACGTTCCGCGCAGCTCTGGCCGAGGTCGGGCTCGAGCCGAAGATGGACGAGGTCTACCAGGCTGAGCTGCCGACGCTGCCGGCCAAGCACCAGGAGCCGGCTCGCGTCTGAGCCGCCACGAACGGCGTGCGGCCCGCCCTGGCCCCCTGAGCGGGCCTCACGAGCACGTCGCACCAGGACGATGAGAGGCACCCGTGACGCACCGCGTCCACGCCCAGCAGGAGCAGCCGCGCACGGTCCACTCCCCGCACCTGCCCGACCACGACCACGAGCGCGACGACGAAGCCCTCCACCCGCTCCAGGAGAACCCCGTCTGGCAGCAGGACAACGTCACGCTGCACAGCGTGGGCATGGACATCGGCTCGTCGGGGACCCAGGTGGTCTTCTCCCGACTCCACCTGCGCAGGATCGGCGAGGACCTCGCCAGCCGCTACGTCGTCGTGCGCCGCGAGACCACCTACCGCTCACCGGTCGCCCTGACCCCGTACGCCTCCAACGAGCAGATCGACGCTCCCGTGCTGGGATCGATCATCGACCGTGCGTATGCCGAGGCAGGCGTGGATCCGGCCGACGTGGACACCGGGGTCGTCATCCTCACCGGTGAGGCGCTGCGGCGCGGCAACGCCGAGGCCATCGCCGGCATTCTCGCCGAGCGGGGCGGGGAGCTCGTGACCGCCACCGCCGGCCATCACATGGAAGCGATGTTGGCTGCGTACGGCTCGGGTGCGGCCCGTACGTCCTACGACGCAGGGTCGCGGATCCTCAACGTCGACATCGGTGGCGGCACCACGAAGCTGGCGCTCGTGGACCGTGGGCGGGTGGTGCGCACGGCGGCTTTCCACGTGGGCGGGCGGCTGCAGGTCGTTGACGAGGGCAACCGCATAGTCCGCCTCGAGCCAGCCGGGCGACTGCATGCGGCGCGCGCCGACTTCAACTGGCAGCTCGGCGATTTCGTTGCTCTGGGCGACCTCGCGGTCGTGGCCGAGGTGATGGCGGACGCGCTGGTAGACGCGATCCTGGCGGACACGGGCGAGTCGGAGGTCGACGACCTGTGGCTCACCGCTCCGCTCGGCGAGCTCGGCGAGCTGGACGGAGTGCTTTTCTCCGGCGGGGTCGCGGAGTACGTCTACGACCGTGAGACCAGCCGATTCGGTGACCTCGGACCCGCGCTGGGAGCTGCCGTGCGACGCAGGGTCGACGCCGGCGTGCTGCCCTGCCCCCTCCTCCCGCCCGGTGAGTGCATCCGCGCCACGGCCCTTGGCGCGTCGGAGTACAGCGTTCAACTGAGCGGGAACACCGGCTGCATCACCGATCCCGACGCCCTGCTGCCCCGTCGCAACCTGCAGGTGCTGCGCCCGGCCTACGAGCTGGCGGATGCCGTCGACGCCAATGAGGTCGCCGACGCCGTCCGGCGCCACCTCGGGGCACTGGCCGGCGCGGACGCCGACGTCGCCCTGGCCATGGCGTGGAGCGGGCTGCCCAGCCACGAGCGGCTGCTGCCCTTCGCGCAGGGGATCCGCGACGGGCTGGCCGAGCGCACCGTGCAGGGCCGTCCGATCTACGTGCTGCTCGACGGCGACGTCGCCATGACGCTGGGCCGCCTCCTGCGGGAGGAGCTGGGTGTGATCTGCGAACTGATGGTCGTGGACGGACTGAGCCTGCGCGACTTCGACTACATCGACCTCGGCCGCCTCCGCTGGCCGTCCGGCACCGTCCCCGTGACCATCAAGTCGCTGGTGTTCAGCCAGGACCCACTGCCAGACGGTGGCCCCAAGAGCTTCGCCAGCAACTGATCCGCTCGTCGCACGTCCTTCTGCACGCGATCGGCCCGCTGGCGCCACCGGCACGTCAGGGCACTGGGCCACGCGGCACCCACCGGTGCATCGCGGCCGCGCCCAGCAGCCCGAGCCCGCCCACCACGACGACGCCGGAGGTCAGGCCGGCGACGGCGGTGATCGCGCCGAGACCGTCGTCAACTCCCCAGACGACTTCGGCTGCCATCGGCGGCTGGGTCATCTCAGCGAGTTGCAGGCCAAGGCGCGTTCCGCCGTACTGTACTTCGGTGAGGATCGGCGTCTGGTGACACGACCAGCCCCGATCTCCCGCGCGTGACGGGGGACCGGGGCCGTCCTGCCGGCTCGGTGCGCCGACCTCAGGCGTCGATCAACTCGAACCGGGGGATGGTGAAGCCGAGTTCGGCATAGTCCTCGTACACGATCTGAACCGGCTCCCCGACCGCCGAAACGAGGTCCGTCGGCTGCTTGCCGACGATGGTGGTACTGATCAGCGGGCCCTCGTCGAGCTCGATCAGCGCGTAGATGTACGGCAGTTCATCCTGGAACCCCGGGTGGAAGGCCCAGTGGTGACGGTTCAACGCGAAGATCTTGCCGCGACCGCTACCCGGCTGCCAGGACATGTTCTGGGCGTACGGTTCGTTCTCGTGCTTGATGCAGTAGCACTTGGGCCAGTACTGCGTACCGCAGGTGGAGCATGTCCACAGCAGTAGCTGGTGGTCACGCAGGCCGTCCCAGAAAGCCTTGTTGTCCAGGTCGATGTTCGGCAGCGGCTTGTTCCAGCGCCGTTCGGTCGTCTCGGTGGTCTCGGTCGTCATGGTCACGCCACTCCCAGGATCGTGCTCGTGTGGATGGAACACAGGCCCGGCGAGACGAGCTCGCCCCCGTGGCCGGTTGTCAGGGCGACCTCGCAGTCGGGCACCTGCCGCTCACCGGCCTGCCCCCGTAGCTGCAACACCGCCTCGGAGAACCCGGTGAGATCCCCGAGGTGCTTGTTCGAGAGCAGACCGCCCCCGGTGTTCAGCGGGACGGTACCGCCCGGGGCGGTATGGCCGGCCTCGACCCACTTGCCCCCCTCCCCCTTCTCGCAGAAGCCGTAGTCCTCCAGCTGGAAGAGCACCTCAGCGGTGAAGCAGTCGTACAGCTGAACGACGTCGAGGTCCTCGACCCCGCTGAGACCGGCCTGCGCGAAGGCTTTCTGCTTCGCGGGCGCGACCGCCATGGTCGTGTAGTTCTTCTTCTCCCACCACAAGTCCGCAGCGACCTCGCCGAAGCCTTGGCCCTGCACGTAGACCGGCTTCTGTGCGCAGTCGCGGGCACGATCCTCCGTGGTGAGAACAAAGGCGACGGCGCCGTCCGAAATCTGGCTGATGTCCAGAAGGTGGTAGGGCTCAGCGACCAGTGGGGATGCCTGGTGGTCCGCGATCGTGATGGGCCGTCCGTACATGCGCGCTTCGGGGTTCATGCATGCCCATGCACGCTGGGCGACCGCAATAGCACCCAGCTGCTCGCTTGTCGTTCCGTACTCGGCCATGTGCCGCGACGCCATCCAGCTGTGGTGGCTCACGGCGCGGAGGTCGCCGAGCGCCTTCCCCCAGTAGCCTTCCTTCTCGACGTGGGCCATTCCGCGCTGGCCTTGCTTCTTGGTCAGCTGCGCCTTGGTGTAGTCGTCCACAGCACCGACGCAGACCACATAGTTGGCCAGGCCCCGGTCGAGGAAGCCGGTGGCCACAGCGGTCGCTAGCCCGGCCACCGCACCTCCGCGTCCCACCGTGAAGTAGAACTGTGCCGGGAGGCCGAGAACCCGGGTGAAGACGTCGGAGTAGGTGGACCGATCACCTCCACCGCCAGACCTCCGGAGGTCGAGGGCCCCGTCGATGTCGCTAATGGACAATCCGGCGTCCGCGATAGCCAGGCGAGCCGCCTCTGCGGCCATCATGCGCTGACTCGTCCCGGGCGGCGCGTCGTGGACTGTTCCCAGTCCGACGACGGCGATCCGTTGTCTGTCGGTCATGTGTACTCCTTTGCGGTTGATACTGCGGGGTCGTGAACCGGCCTTTCACGGCGGGATCCGCTACCTGCGGTCCTCACTGCTCGGCGTCGGCGCATGGAGGTCGTTCTGGTGGTCAAACGCTCTGTAGCGCGCACCTCTGTGGTGGCTTGCGTGCACCCGCTCGCGATGTGCACGCAGCGGCATCGCTAAGCGGCCATCATGGTCAAGCGGTCGGCGCTCATACGGATGAACACCTGGCTTTGCGGCTGGATCGAGACCGACGGATTCACCCTTGCCCGGAGGGTGTACTCACCCACGCCCACGAGGTGATCGACCGAGTCTCCGAGGAACGAGCGGCTCAGGACAGTGCCTTTCCACTCGTTGGCCACGGACAGGGCGCTCCCCTCCGTGTGCAGGTCGATGACCTCGGGACGCGCGGAGACAACCACATCGCTTCCTACGGGCACGTCGATGGGAGAGTCGAGGGTCAGCTCGCCCGCCGAAGTCCTCACGACGTACCGGGAGCCCTCGCGGAGACATACGACGCCCGGGAGGAAGTTGGTTGTCCCGATGAACTCGGCGACGAACTTGCAGCTCGGGCTGTTGTAGATCTCGCGCGGCCGACCGAGCTGGACGATGTTCCCTTCCTGCATGACAGCGATCCGACTCGACAGCGCCAAGGCCTCAACCTGGTCGTGCGTGACATAGATCGACGTGATACCGAGTTCGCGCTGCAACCGCTTCAGCTCGTCGCGCAGCGACTCACGCAGCTTGGCGTCGAGGTTCGAGAGGGGCTCGTCGAGGAGCAGTAGGGGCGGCTCGATCACGATGGCCCGGGCCAGAGCGAGGCGCTGTTGCTGGCCGCCGGACAACTTGGTCGCAGGGCGCTGCGCGTACTTCGTCAACTCCATGGTCTCGAGAACGCGCATCACGCGCGATTCGATGACCTTCCGTGTCAACTTGTCCTTGCGTCGGCGCACCTGCAGGGGGAAGGCGACGTTGTCGAACACGGTCATGTGCGGCCAGATTGCATAGGATTGAAACACCATCCCCAAGCCCCGCTCATGGACGGCCACATTCACCGGCTTTGAACGGCCCTGACGAGAAAAGAGCATTCGCTCCTGCAGGGCTATCGATCCGGAGTCGGGGTCCTCGAGGCCGGCAATCGACCTGAGGGTGGTGGACTTCCCGCATCCGGAGGGACCCAGGAGCGTGAACAGCTCACCTTCTGCGACGGTGAAACTGACCCCGTTCACAGCGAAGACGCGGCGCGACCCTGTTTCCTGCTCATCGTCTTTGCCTCCGCTGTGGTCGCCGGCGAATGTCTTCACGAGCTGCTCAACTCGTAGCATCAGTGCTCCTGGAACTTGCTCGGCTCGGGTTGTGGGGCTGGAGTTCGGACGTCACTCATCCCGCGGATCCTCGCCCCGGAGAAGACGGGTGACCCGCGGCACGGTGATCTCCAGCATTGCTTGACGTGAGATCTCGGCCACAGGGAGCGGCATGCTCACTGGTTCGGCCATCGCGGACGCATTCGCAAGATCCTTCGCGTGCCACGTGAAGCGCATGTCTTCCAGTTCACGCAGCGTGCGGCTGTCGGTGGGGCCCGTCTCGAGGGCCGCACGCAACTTCGGGACCGAGACCCCCAGACGACGTGCCAGCTCGAAAGCCTCCACGATCACCGAGATCTGTGCCCAGTGGATGAGGTTGTTCGCCGTCTTGCCCACCTGGCCCGCCCCGAGGGGCCCGAGATGGTGGACGTCGCGCGTCCAGGGAGCGAGCGCGGGTCGAACCCTGTCCAGTGCCTGCTCGTTGCCGCCGACAAGCAGGTTGATCACGCCCTCCTCGGCCCCCCGGACCCCTCCGGTCAGCGCCGCGTCGAGGACCTCGGCGCCCGCCGGAGCCGCCGCAGCAACGGCTTGACAAGTTTCGGGACGTACAGAGCTGCACATCAACAGGACGAGTCCGTCGCGGGCGTTCGAGAGAATGCCGTCGACGCCCGTGCAGACGTCGAGCAGGTCCTCATCGGTCGGGACGATGACAAGAACGACGTCGCAGTTCTCCCCCAGCGCCCGCGGGCTGCCGGCAGCCTTGGCTCCGAGTTCGACGGCAGCGTTGACCGCGGCCGGATTCAGGTCGTGGACGTACAGGAGGTGACCGGCCGCGAGGAGGTGCCGCGCCATGGGAGCGCCCATGGCGCCAAGACCGAGAACACCGACAACATGGTCAGCGGCCGGGCTCGGGAGGTTGGTCATGGGTCGCTTCTCTTTTCCTGTCGGGGATGGGGACTGTGCGCCTGCGCGCGGGTCACGGAACAACCGCCAGAGCGTCTACGGCTACCGCGCCTTGCCCCTGGGGCATGACCAGCACGGGATTCAAGTCCAACTCCAGGATCTGACCGGACTCCTGCATACTGAACTCCGCCAGCTTGACGACGATCGACGCGAACGCGGAGATGTCCAGCCGGTCCCGCCCGCGGTACCCCGCGAACAAGGGAGCGCTGGTGAGTCGCCGGATCAGCTGCTCGGCAGACTGCTGATCCAGGGTGGGAACATCGAGCACGACGTCGTGGGTGACCTCGGCCAGCACGCCACCGACGCCGACCAGCAGCAGAGGACCGACGACCGGGTCCACCTTGAGCCCGAGGATCATCTCGAAGCCGCCGGAGATCATCGCCTGAAGTTCCACGCCCTCCAAGGGCAGCCTGTTCTCCGCGGCGATGCCCTGCAGCCGTGTGAAGGCCTCGGCCACCGCAGCTTCGTCACCCAGTCCTGTGATGACGCCACCGAGGTCACTCTTGTGCGGCGCGTCGGGTGAGATGAGCTTGGCGACGAGGGGGTAAGGCAGCGTGGCCGCGGCTGTCACGGCCTCTAGCTGGGTGCTGACCAGAGCGCACGGCGCATATGGGATGCCGGCTCGCCCCAGAAACTCCTGGGTCTGCTGCCAGGAGGCGACGGTGCCCTGGCTAGGCGCGGACACGTGTTCGGGCACCGACTCGAGCGCCACGTCGGGTCCGATTGCCGGCTCCGACCGGGCGCACCACCTGCTCATAACGGTCACGGCAGGGCGAAAGGCCGGCAGGAAGGGCACGCCGAGCTCGGAGAAGACCGTGAACCACTCTGCGGCCAGTGGCTCGCTCGCTCGGCTCAGCACGACCGGTTCCACGCCGCACTCGCGGGCTACGGTCGTGGCGTCCCGGTACAACTTCCGCAGTCGGTCCGTGGGGTCGCTGGGGAGGTTGAGTCGGAACCCGACGATGTCCACTCCCGGGTCACCGCACAGGATGCCGACTGCCTCGAGGAAGGCCTCGTAGTCCGTCTGGTGCAGATTCTCACAGTCCAGCGGGTTACCCAGCAGGCCCGGCTTCTCCAGCACGTCGGCGAGCTGAGTCACCGTCTCGGGGGTGAGGTCGGCCAACGGGAGGCCCTCCCGCTCCGCGAGGTCGGCGAGGAGGCTGCAGTCGCCGCCGGAGATCGTGACCAGGGCGGCCCCGGCCGGCCGCTGCCCCCCGGATCGGTCGGGCGAGGGGGCGGCGTCGAACAGCGCTGCTGCCTCGACCAACTCATCATGATCATGAACGAGGACGACGTCGAGCCGACGCAGCATCGCTTCCCAGGCCGAGGCCGAGCTGGCCATCCGCCCGGTGTGAGCAACGGCGTTGCGCCGTGCCCGCTCCGACGCGCCGAGCTTGAGCATGACGACCGGCTTGCCCATCGATCGCGCCAACTTCAGCGCCGCGATCAGCCGGCGGGGACGGGTGGTCGTCTCGAGCACCATGGCGATGACGCGGGTCTTGTCGTCGCGCGCAAAGTATTCAACCAGGTCAGCCACATCGACGGAGACCTCGTTGCCCGTCGAGAAGGCGGCCCGGATTCCGAGCCGGCGCTGGACCGAGAGGGTGAGGAACAGGTTGAGGATCCCGCTGGACTGGAAGACGACGCCCACGCTGCCGGGGATCAACGGCTGTGACAGCTCGCCCGCGGCCCAAGCGCCGACCCCCTCCGGTGGCGCGAGAAAACCGAGGGTATTGGGTCCAAGAACTGCGACTCCCGTTTCGCCAGCGGTGACGGCGAGTTCCTCCTGCAGCTTCCTTCCGGCCTCCCCCTGTTCGGCGAAGCCATCCGCGAGCACGAGAGCGGCGCTCGCGCCGATTTTTCCGGCCTCCCTAATGATCTCCGCCACGGTATCCGCACGAGTGATCACGACAACGAGGTCCACCGCGTTGGGGATCGACGCGAGATCTGCGTAGCAGGTCAGGCCTCCGACCGTCTCGTGCCTCGGGTGCACCGGGTAGACGTTCTCCGCAGGGAAGCCGGCCGCGAGCAAATTCCGGATCAGGCTGCGGGCGTAGTAGCGCTCATCGGTCGCTCCGACGATGGCGATACCGGCCGGTTGCAAGAACGAGTCGAGCACGGAAGTCACGAAGCAACGCCTCCAGGGCTGGTCGATGGGTGTACCGGGTCAACCGTCACGGTCATGTCGTCAGCGCGCCGTCCAACAAACGAACGCCAAGGCCTGTCGCGGATCCAAGCCGGATGACGCCGCCCTCGACTGTGAGACCTTCGAACGGATCGTCGTCCAGCCGTGCGAACTCGGCGAGCTCGCACGCGAAGCTGATGTCCTCGACCGCCACCGCCGCTTGGAGCGCTGCCGCTGCGAGCAGTTGGCTCCCGACGTGGGCCCCCAGTCGTGTATGGATCCCCGCGTCCCGGCAGACACGGGCGGCATGCAGCACCGCCCGTAAGCCACCCAGCTTCAGCAGCTTCAAGCTGATGCCGGTACAAGCACCGGTGCCCGCGAGACGAAGAAGAGCAGGCATGCTGTCAGCGGATTCGTCCGCCTCCACAATGCAGTCGAGGGCGTCCGAGACCTGACGCAGGCCTTCCCAATCCTTGGCGGGAACTGGTTGTTCGAAGACATCGATGCGTTGGTCGCTGATCTGCTCGTAGAGCGCGCAGGCTCCCCGGGCGTCGTAGGACTGATTGGCATCGAGGGTCAGACGGACGTCCGGGCCCACCGCGCTGCGGATCGCGCGGATCCGCTCGGCGTCGACACCGGAAGGATCGTTGTCGATCTTGACCTTGATGTGTCGATAGCCCTCGGCCCGGAGCTTCTGCGCGTTGACGGCCATCTCGTCCGGCTCTTTGATGCCCAAGATTCGCAGCACAGGGATCTCACTGCGGAAGGTGCCGCCGAAAAGTGCGTGAACCGGCACTCCTTGCGTGCGCGCGATCAGGTCCAGGACAGCCGACTCCACACCGGAGAGGGCCGGCCGTCGCCCGGCGGCCGCCTCCTCCAGCCTCGCGAACAGGGGGAGCAGCGTTTCCGTGCTCAGCTCACTCACGGATTCGACGAGTGAGTAGGTGGCTGCTCGGACCGACTCCAGGTCATGGCCCAGGTGCTGGATCTCTCCGACCCAGCCGTACCCGTGCACCCCGTCCTCGGACTCCAGATCGACAACGACGCCTTCGGAGAGTGGCCGCGCGCCCAGCGCGAACCGCCACTTCGGGTCCTTCTTCCTCAGGGTGACCGCGACGACACGCCGACGCGCAAGACGGATTCTGGGTGTGTGCTCGAGGAGTAGTGGCATTGAATCTACGTCCTGTCTCTCGGGTGCCTCAGGAAGTTCGGCTTTGTGCTACAGGACGCCGTCACTCCTTGAAGCCCATGCGCTTGGCGAAGTAGAACGCGCCGCCGCCGATGAGGATGCTCACAATCGAGAGCAGCGAGCCATAGGCACTGAGTACGCCGGCCACCCCGTCCTGCCACATGTCGAGCAGTTGCGTCGCCACCACGGGGGTCTGAGCCGTATAAATCATGGCGGCGATGGAGATGTCGCGGAAGGCGTGGAAGAACACGTACAGCCAGGAACCGATCACAGCGGGCACCACGAGTGGCAGCAGGATCCGTCGGAGCACGACATGACCCTTACCGCCCGAGATGCGCCCCGCATCGTCGATGTCCTTGCTGATCTGAAGCAGCGAGGGCTGGAGGTAACGCATTGCGTAGGGCGCGTAGTGGGCGATGTAGGCCAAAACAAAGATCCAGATCGTCCCGTAGACGGCGATGGGCACACGCAGGTAGGTGATGAGGAATGCGAGGCCGAGGACGGTGCCCGGTATGACGATCGGGATGGACAGGATGTGGTCGAGCGACTGTCGTCCAGGGATGGCCGATCGCACGACGAGGAAAGCCGCCGCGAGGCACAGCAGGGTGGCAATGGTCGCCGTGACCACCCCGATGACCAGACTGTTCCGGATGCCCGGCCAGAGGGAGCGATGGCCGGCGAGCTCCTCATAGTTGCGGAAGGTGAAGTCGCCGAGGCCGCTGGCCGCCCCGACGTTCGGCCAGACGGAGGTCACTGCCATGGCAAGGGCTGGGGCGACATACAGGAGGAACAGGATTGCCGCGATGCCGCCCATGACCCACCTGCCGCGACCGAGGGGAATGGTGCTGGCCTTGAAGGCCTTGCCAGTCACAGTCGTGTAGCGAGAAGCCGTCCTGGTGACGTGGTGGTAGTACATCAGCGTCGCCAGAAGAAGCAGCACCAGGATGGTGCCGTAGGCCGCCGCCTCCGCGTAGTCGGGGATGTAGCTGCGTCGCAGCTTTCCGTAGATCTCTGTGGTGAACGTCTTCACGCCTGCGGGAGTCCCGAGAAAGAGCGGAACCTCGAACGCCTGCACGGCCCGGATGATGACAAGGATGAGGACGGCCAGAATGCTCGGCGCCAGGAGCGGCGCGGTGATACGGCGATAGACGTAGGACTTGCGTGCCCCGGAGACGCGCGCACTGTCCTCGATGCTGGCGTCGATGGCCTTGAACGGGCCGACCAACAGCAGAAACACCATCGGCGCCCAAGACAGCGTCTGGACGAAGATCATGCCGGACATCGACTGAATCGTGAGGGTGAACCCGAGCCCGCGGTCGAGGAAGCCGTTGATGATGCCGGCGCCCTCGCCGAAGAGCAGGATCCAGCCGATCGCTTCGATCATCCCGGGGATGGCGAAGGACAGGAAGACGCAGAGATAGATCAGCGTCTTGCCGACCATGTCCGTCCGCGCCACGAACCAGGCCATGGCGCAGCCCAGGAAAATGGAGCCGATGCTGGCGCCGAGGGTGAAGACCGCCGTGTCGGCCAGAATGTCCCGGAAGCCCTCGGACGTGAGGACGTCGCGGTAGCCGTCGAGGCTCATCTCGCTGCTGATCCCCAGGCCGCCGCCCGGCGTCAGACTCGTCCACACCATGAGGGCCAGCGGCGGGACGATCAGCACGCCCGACACGAAGAGCAGGGTGAGGAACCACCAGCGCTCTCGGACCCATCTGGCGCCTCGGCGCGCGTTCCCCTCCTCCTCCGAGATCGGCAGTTCCTCCAGAGGCTGACCGGGGGGGCGCAGCGCGACCTCGCGCGCGGCGGTCGCTGCGCCCCCCCTTCCCGTGTCCGGTCCGGCTGTCACGTCAGGTCCCGTCAAGTCTCGTCGCCTATTCGGTGATCGCCGGTCAGGGTCTACGTGAACAACTTGTCGAAGGTCGAGCTCCAGGTCTCGTATGCCTCGGTGTAGGCGTCCGTGGACTCGAAGGTCTCGTCGGGGACCCACGACTCGAAGCCGAGGTCCTCGCTCGGTCGCGGGTAGTACAGGTTCTCGTAGATCTCCGTGCCCGGGTCGCCGAGCTCGAAGTCGAGGAACAGTGCGGCAGAGCACGGGCTAGAAGCATCGGCGAAGGCGCCGGCGTAGCCAACGTTCGCCGTTACCGGCTCGAGGGGCACCCATTCGATCGGCACCCCGTCCTTCTTGAGCTGCTCGACGTGGTTGCGGAAGATGCCGGGCGACGACACCACCTCGCCGGTGCCGATGAGTCCCGACAACGCGTTACCGGAGATCGCTTCCACACGGATGTTCTGTTCAGCGAACTGCCGCAGGAACTCCTCTCCCTTCTTCTCGCCGAAGCGCTCGTACGCGTTGCCCACGAAACGCACGCCGGTGGTGCTGGAGGTGATGGCCATCTTGCCCTTGAGCGCCGGGTCGAGCAGGTCCTCGAGGTCGCTGGGGACGTCCTCCTCGGGCAACGCCTCCGTGTTGTAGGCAAAGCCCACGTACGAGGCGCGGTCGGCCACGCCGAGGGCGCCGTCACCCTCGGGAGCAGGGATGGTGAACCGCTCGCTGTAGTCGTCGAGCGCCGGGCTCGTGAAGGGAGCCAGCACGCCGAGGTCGGCCAGAACGCGGAACCCGTCCGAAGTCACCTCCACGACGTCGCCCTGCAGCCGGCCCGCCTGGCTCTCCTGCACGACACGAGAGACCACGTCGGTCTGCTCGCCGCGGAACACCTCGACCTTGATGTCCGGGTATTCGGCAGTGAATTCCTGAACCAGCTTGTCCACCACCTTGCCGGACAGGGACGTGTACCAGGTGAGGCCGCCCTCGCCAGCGGCACACTCCTTGAGGTACTCCGTCCTGTCGTCACCGGCGTGCATGAAGGGAGAGTCGTTCGCAGGCGCATCGCCCTCAGCGGTGCTCTTCGTGCCGCCGCCCCCGCACGCAGCCAGGATGACGGTCATAGCGACGGCAACGCCTGGCGTCGCGACCCTTCGGATGGAACCCATGTGTGCCTCCTCAGCAGTTGTTCAATGGTCATACCGATAGCCCGGGGTGTAGTCAAGGTCTCACTGTGATTCGAGCCACGGTTGTCATCTCCATTGGTCCTGCATCCCACTGGCTGGGATGACATCGAGATCCTGGCTCCGGCCGACAGCAGTGAGGTATCGGGCGAAGGCGGCGACCATGGACGGCGCGGTGACCATCCCCCGCGCCTACCAGGCGCACCTCGCGGCCACCGTCTTGAGCAGCACGTGCCAGGCCTCGTCAGGCCGCTGAATGTGAACACCGCCAGGCCGAGCGCACCACGAGCAAGACCGCCTGCGCCGACTGGAGCAGCCGTCGCGGCTCAAAGCCGTGCGGCGGGCAGACAACCCAGCGGGCTGAGCAGCAGCAGCGCGGCGGCTGACCGGCCCGGCGAGTCCGGTGTAGGCGATCGAGAAGGTCAACGCGTAGACGTGGTACATGTTGGCTACGCCCTTCCGCGCGCCGATCTGACTGAGGACCACTCTCGGCAGTCGGGTCGAAGTCTGGGTTCTTCAGAACCTCCGGCAACGTCACCTCCGCCGGACGGGTCGAGGGAGATCCTCGCCCGGCCGAGGTGAAGGGCACGACAAACCGATACGTTGGCGTTGCCTGTACCGGCGGCATCTGCCCGCTCGACGCCTGTTCTACGGTGGGGAGCGCTCCTGGCCAGCAGGGCTCACCCCCCGACCATGAGCACCGCCGGCCGCGTGGCCGGCCGGGCCGAGGAGACGCCATGACGCAATCCGTCAGCGGGTTTGATGTCCCGCCCTGGTTCACGCGGGCCGTGACGGCGGAACCGCAACGGCACGTGCTGGAAGCGTTCGGTGTCGGCATCCATTACCGCACGTGGGGCGAGCCGGTGCATTCCGGGCTCGTTCTCGTGCACGGCGCGGGGGCGCACTCCGGCTGGTGGGATCACATCGCCCCGCTGGTGCGCTCGCGCCGGGTGGTGGCCCTCGACCTCAGCGGTCACGGCGACAGCGGGCATCGGCGGACATACGACATGGCCCTCTGGGCGCGGGAAATACTGGCCGTCATTGCCGCTGAGAGACTGCACCGGCCGGTCGTCGTCGGCCACAGCATGGGCGGACGCGCTGCGGTGACGGCCGCGGTCGAGCACCCGGGCAGTCTCGCCGCGATCGTCTGCGTGGACACGCCGCTGACCCGTCATCGAACAGGGGACCTCGACAGGCGCAACGCCGCACGCCCCCCCAGCGTCTACCCCACGGTCCAGGAGGCCATTTTCCGGTTCCGGACAAGACCACCTCTGGAGGCACTGCCTGCCCACGTCCGCGATCACGTCGCCCGCGAGTCCCTACGCGCCGTCGAGGGCGGGTGGACGTGGAAGGGCGACGAGGGCGTCTTCGGTCAGGGGCAACGGATGCAGGACCTTCTCCCCCGCGTTGCCTGCCCGATGGCTCTGCTCCGCGGCGAGCACGGGCTCATACCGCCGGAGATGGCCGGCGAAATGGCGGCACTGACGACCAGCCCGATCCCGGTCATCGAACTGGCGGACACCGGACACCACCCGATGCTCGACCGACCGCTCATCCTGGCAACCGCCCTGCGGACCCTGCTCGCGGTCTGGCCGGACGGCACGGCCGCCGGTACGGACTCCTAGTGCCGCGCCGGCGACCGTCCACTAGCCATTTCACCGTCAGGCGTCGCCGTGGCCCTCGTAGGCGTCCTTCGGCATGCGGCTCTCGAGGCCACGCTTCGCCAGTTCCGCCTCGAAGCGCAGCCGGACGCTGGGGTCCTGGTCCGGGTACTCGATCTGATCCCGCTCGCGGTCTTCTGCCTTTTCTGCGTAGCCGTGAAATTGCATCGGCGGATGGAGCGCCAGATATCGGGCCGGTTCACCACTCAGGTTGAAATGCTGATGGAACCAACGGTCCGGCGGCACGAACAGTGCCGCTTCCTGCCACGGCACGACCACCGGCTCTTCCTGACCCTCCAGCCACAAGGTCGAATAGCCCTCCCCCGAGGGGATGACGATGACGCGGCCGGGTCCATGCCGATGCGCCTTCTTGTAAGTCATTGCGTCGAACACCGACATGTGACAGCTCATGTCCGATCCCGCGAACTGCATGCGAACCGTGCTGCCACCCGCACCTCGGTAAGGGTTTGCGTCCAACTTCTCCCATGCGCCCATGTCCGGGAAGAAGTTGCCGTACCAGTACGCTACGTTCCTGTGCCGGCTGATGATCCACCGGAAGCCCTCTCCACCGCTGATCATCTTGGCTTCAGAGAACGCGGACTGTAAGCCGATGCTGCTCGTGCTGCGGCTGTACGGATTGTCGAAGAAGAAGTCAGGATCCGTCACCAGCGACATGGCCAGTGGCAAATAGGTGTAGTGCAGCAGGCGCACGGGTTGGTCACCGCGGAGATTGCTGTACTCCGCGTAGTGGTTCGGCGGGATCATGAACAGCGCCTTGTCGTGCCACTCGAACTGGTGTCCGTCCTCGGCCCGGTTACCGTGGGCCCACACGCGGGTGGAGCCGGAACCGCTCACCACGTAGACCATCTCGTCGATGGCGAGTTTGAACGGCGGCAGGGTCTCACCCGGCGCGATCTCGGTGATGCGCGCCTCGCTCACTCCCTCCTGGCCGGTCAGCTGGACGAACGCCGCATCGCAACCGCGCTCCTCCCAGCGCGCCAGAGGGAGGGTCCGCATGTCGGGTACGAAGTGCCCCCGGTAGATTGGGAGCTCCTGGCTCTCCATCCACTCGTCGTAGACGAACGTTGTGCGGGGGGTGGGCTGAGTTTCTTCTGGCATGTCACTCCTCGGCAGGGCGGTCTTCGGGTTCATCGGGGGAAGGCAAGGGACTTGATCGTGACCGGGATCGAGCGGGTCGCCCCCATGGGGCGGCCGATGTCCAGGTAGTCCAGATCGCCGACGGTGATCCCGTCGACGACGACGACCGGTCCGGGATGGGCCAGCTCGGCGACCATCAGGCGACCAAGGGCCTGGGCCAGGTCGTCCCGGAGGACCAGGTAGAGGGCCGAACCCGCCGCCACGAGTACCAGCGCCTCCGCGTAGCGGCGCAGCGCCGGGTAGTTCCGCCGGCCCTGGAAGGACACTGCCAGCGCGAGTGGATCACTCAGGTCGGACCGATCGCGTCCGCGCAGCGCGACCCGGATCGCCTCCTCCGGGTCCGCTCCGGGAGAAAATTCGACGTGCGCGACGGGCAGGCTCCTTACCGGGAGCAGGTGGTCCGCGGAGATGTAGCAGGTCTGGCCACTTGCCTGGACCGAGAACTGGCTCGCACCGATGACCGTGGCCCGGATGCCGTGCTCGGCGCGCGTGACGAACTCAGCGAGACCGGCCTGATACAGGCAACGCCGGATGTGCCCGCCGAGCGCGGGTCCGAAGTCCCCGTAGGACTCCACCTCGTCGCGGTTGACGTACTCCGAGACGCCGCCCGAGAAAACTATCCGGTCGAAAGCCGGTCGTTCCGCCGCCGCCGCATCCGCAGCGTGGGTGACCATGAGGTCACGGCGGAGCCCGGCAACCGGGCCTGGGACGATCGCGTCGAGGACCACCTGCGCCATGAGTTCGGCCAACCGGTCGATCTCACCCGGGCCGATGGTGCCGCCGAGCTGGAGCGCGTCTCCGGTTTGGGCCGCGAACACGTGAGCCGGGGCCTCCAGCCTGGCGATCCGGCCGTCCGGCTCCCAGGCGACGAGGCGGGCACCGACGCTGAAGGCCTCCCGGTAGACGATCCGCCCGCGGTCGATGAGGCAGACCTTCGTCGTCCCACCACCAATGTCGACGTTCAGGACCGTGCAGTTCTCCCGCTCGGAGAGCGCCACCGACCCCGAGCCGTGTGCAGCAAGGACCGCCTCGTGGTTCGCACCGGCCGAGACGCAGATGAAGTCCCCCGACCAACTGGAGGCGAGAGCGGCGATCTCCGCTGCATTCTCCTTGTTCAGCGCCTCACCCGTGACGACGACCACACCCGTGTCCACGCGCTCCGGCACGAGACCGGCTTGCGCGTACGACTCCCGGACGAATTGCTCCAGAAGGGAGACATCCATCCTCGTGCCGCAGGAGTACGGCGTCAGCAGCGGTGGACTGACGTAGCGGATCTCGCGCTCGGTGACCTCGAACTCGGTCGACAGGTCACTTCCGCGGCGCCGAATGGTCAGGCCGGCGACCATGACCTGCGAGGTCGATGAGCCGATGTCGACGCCCACCGAGGTGAGCGTGTACTGCTCGAGACCCTCCACGTCCAGGAAGGTGCGGTCCGACTCTCCGGCCGGGCCGGACCTGTGCCAGTGGTCGTGGTCGTGGTCGTTGTGCACGCGACCTCCGGAAGCGGGCAGAGCGGGGTAGAATCATTGGACCTTAACGGGCGCAGTGTGACGTCGTCCACAGAGCGCGTTGACTTCACCAAAAGTGCGCGCGTCGAGCGCGCCTGCCGGACATGTGAGCGACGGGCCCGGAGGCGCGGAAGACGGCGTTGCTGTACCTCGCCCCTGACCGAGCCGCCTTCTGCGTGAACAAGCTAGGCATCATCCGCGAGCTGATGGTTGTGGACGGACTGAGCCCGCGACGTCGACTACATCGACCCCTCGGCCGCGTGCGCCGGCCGTCCCCCACGGACCCTGGCCCATCAAGTCGCCGGTGTTCAACCAGGACCGGCATCCGGACGGTGGCCCTGAGCGTGTCGCAGCAGCTGCCGCGCGGGGGACGCCCTTGTGCGCGAGATCGCACCGGGCACCACCCCGGGGGTCAGGGCACCGGACCGCGCGGCACCCACCGGTGCATCGCGGCCGCGCCCAGCAGCCCGAGCCCGCCGACGACCAGCACGCCGGAGGTCAGACCGGCCACGGCCGTGACCGCGCCGAGTACGAGCGGTCCGGTACCGCTGCCGGTGTCCACGCACAACCGCCACACGCCCAGGAAAGCCGCCCGACCCTCACGCGGCGAGGCGTCGGCACCGAGCACCATCCCCACGCCGCTGCCCATGCCGTTGCCCAGCCCCATCACGGCTGCGGCCAGCCCAAGACCCAGCGCGCTCGTGGTCAGGGGCACCAGCAGGACGCCGGTCCCCATCAGCAGCATGCAGGGGACGGCCATCCAGACCCGGCCGTACCGGTCCATGACCTTGCCTGCCGGGTAGAACAGCAGCATGTCCACACCACTGGACGCGCCGAAGACCAGGGCGATCGTTGCGGCACTCAGGCCGATCTGCTCACCCCACAGCGGGATCACCGCGAGCCGACCGGCCCGCACGACGCCCAGCAGCAGGGTGCCGACGCCGAGGGTGCGCAGCACATGGCCGTGGCTGCGGACGACGCTACGGACCGTGGTCCCCCCGCCGGAGCTGCCGTGGCCGCCCCGTCCGGTGACGTCCGGGAGCAGCATCAGCAGGCCGGCGCTGGCCACGGCGGCCACCAGGTGCACGCCATAGGCACCGTCGGTGCCGCCCCAGCTCACCGCAGCGGCACCGATGAACGGGCCGAGGAAGTTGCCGATCCGCTGTACGCCCCCCAGGGTCGACAGCGCCCTCGCCCGCAGGTGTCCCGGCACCGCCTCCGTGAGGTAGGCCTGGCGGGCCAGGTGCCAGACCGCCCCGGCGGCCCCGGTCAGGCCGATGGCCACCCCGAGCACCCACACCGAGGTGGCGAGCAGGCAGACAGCCAGCGCGACTCCGACCAACGCGGTCGCCGCCATCATGGCGCGGCGCTCCCCCACCCGCATCGTCAGCGAACCGGCCGGGACGTCGGCCAGCAGCTGGCCCAGACCGACGGCCCCGACCACCAGACTGGCGACCCCGACGCTGGCTCCGAGCTCGAGCGCGGACAGGGCGATCACCGGGGCGATGGCGCCCTGGCCGATGCCGTACAGCAGCGAGGGCAGGTAGACCGACGGAGCGACCGAGCGCAGCGTGACGGGTGGCGGCGCGTTCATCGGCCTCGTCGGCCGCGGGCCGTGGTCACCCCGAGACGGTCGAAGAAGTGCCCATGGTCAGACCTTAGGTTCCTTGCGCGAGTGATGAACCTGCTCCGTCGCGCCGAGGCAGCAAGTCGTCCTGGGGGCCTTGCCACCTGACCACGACTGTGGTTCTTTGGACTGACCATTATGCCTACGTCGAAAGGGCGCGCCCAGTGATGCCCAGGCCCCCGCGCATCGCGCACCGAGTGGTGCTGGCAGCCGCGCTGGCAGGTTTGGTCGCCTGCGGATCTGACGAAGGCGGCAGCGACACCGCCGCACCGGCTGGGGGCGCTGCTGACGAGGCGGTGTTCGACGGCGTGGCCCTGGACCTGGTCGTGCCGTACGAGCCCGGCGGCGGTTACGACGCCTACGCCCGCGCGATGGCTCCCTACCTCGAGCAGTGCCTCGGCGCCACCATCGTGGTCAAGAACGAGCCGGGTGCCGGCGGCCTGCTGGCCACCAACAAGACGGCCGCCGCGCCAACCGACGCGGACCGGATCCAGATCGTCAACACCGCCGGGCTGGTCTCAGCACAGCTCGCCGGCGCGGAGGGGGCCAACTTCGACCTCAACGACCTGTCCTGGATCGGCCGGGTCTCCTCGCCGCCCAACGTCATCGTGGTGGGCGCTAACAGCCCCATCAAGAGCTTCCAGGACATGGTCGACGCCTCCTCGCCGATCCGCTTCGTCGCCCAGGGCGAAGGGGCCAACGACTACATCGCGCCGAACATCGTTGCCCAGGCCTACGACTTCCCGTACGAGATCATCACCGGCTTCGCCGGCTCCTCCGAGGCACGCACCGCCGTCATCGCCGGCGACGCCGACGCTCATGCACTGCCCGTCGACAGCCAGCTCGGCGCCATCGAGTCCGGCGACGTGCGGCCGATCGTCACCATCGACGAGGAGCCGGACCCGCTGCTGCCGGACACGCCCACGATCTACGACACCGATCCGGGCGAGGACGCCAAGGCGATCATCGACAGCCTGGTGGCGATGGGACAGACCGGCCGAGCGCTGATGGCGTCGCCGGAGATGGACGACGCCCGGTTGACGGCGCTGCGCGAGGGCTTCCAGTGCGCGGTCGAGCAGGACGACCTGCTGGCCGAGCTGGAGGAGCAGAAGCGCCCGCTGGACCCACTCAGCGGCGAAGAGACCGCGCAACTCATCCAGGACGTCCTCCAGTCGCCGGAGGAATTCACCGCCCTCGTCACGGAGAGCTACTGACATGCCGAACAAGACGACCACTGCGGTCACGCACTACCACGTGCAGAAGAAGCGCCGCGCCGACTTCCTCGAGCAGTGGCGGCAGTACCGCAACACGGTGGTGCGCCTGGCCGATGTCGAGATGCAGGACACGGCGCGGGGTATGCGCCGCGGCGTCTACGTCGGCGCCGACGGCGACCGGCCCACCCGCTCGATGGACGCCCTCGTGCACGAGATCAACCCCGGCGCCACCTCCACCGTCCACCGCCACTCCTGGGACGCGATGCTGTTCGTCGTCGCCGGCTGGGGCTGGACCGAGATCGACGGAGAGCGCATCGAGTGGGGGCCCGGCGACTCCCTGCACCTGCCGGCCTGGGCCTGGCACCGGCACGGCAACGAGGGCAGCGAGACGGGCCGCTTCCTGAGCTTCTCCAGCGAGCCGCTGCTGGAGACGATGGGCATGGCCTTCCTCGAGGACGCCGGGCAGACCCCGGCGGCAGAGCTCGCGCCGCGCCCGCCGTACGCGCCGGCCATCGACGGCGACGACCCCTACGCCCGTCGCGTGCGTCGACTGGCCCGAGACCAGGACGCCCGCCGCTCCGGCCGGCTGCACACCAGCTGGGACTCCCTCGAGCTGCTGCCGACCCCGCGCGGCACGCGCACGACGTTCCTGCTGGACAAGGCCATCGGCTACCAGGCGTCCGGCATCACCATGGCGATGTTCGAGATCGGTCCCGGCCGGGGCCAGTCGATGCACCGGCACCCGGGTGAGGCCTGGCTCTACGTCGTCGAGGGACGCGGGCACAGCTTTCTCGGCACCGAGCCGGACAAGGGCGAGAACCACCCGTGGGAGAAGGGCGACATCATCGTCGTCGACCACTTCCTGTGGCACCAGCACTTCAACGACGACCCGGACAAGACCGCCAAGGTGGTCCGGATCCACATGTTCGACAGCCTGCTCGAGACCATGCGGGTGCTGATGGATCCGATGGTGCTGTTCGAAGAGCCGTCGGACGAGATCCGCGATGCCCAGGCTGGTGACCCGTCGACGGTCGACTGGCCGGCCGTCGAGCGCCCCACCTGGCCCTGAGCCGGTGCGGTCCAGCGCCCTGCCGCAGGGCGTGCTCTCCATGCACGCCCTGCCCTCGGATCACCACGACGGCCCGTGGGACCACATCCTGGTGCCACCCGGCACCAAGGAGCGGCTGCTGTCGACCGCGCTGCTCACCATGCGGCACGGCCACCGCCTGGCCACGCTGCCGGGCCTTCCCCACGGGTTGATCGTGCTTGCCGGTCCTCCGGGGACCGGCAAGACGACGCTGGCCCGCGGGTTGGCCCAGGCGGCGGCGCGCGCGTTGGCACCCCAGGGTGCGACCACCTATGTAGAGGTGGACCCGCACGCGTTCCCGAGCGAGATGCTCGGCGAGAGCCAGCGGGCCATCACCAGGCTGCTGTACGACACGGTCCCCGAGCTCGCTGCCCGCCGGCCACACACCGTCGTCCTCATCGACGAGGTCGAGTCGCTGGCCGTGCGCCGCTCGGTCGCCTCCTTCGAAACCAACCCCGTCGACGTCCATCGCGCCACCGACGCGCTCCTGGCCGGCATCGACGCGGTCGCGCAGTCCCACCCGGGGGTGCTGTTCGTGACGACGACGAACTTCCCGCAGGCCATCGACGAGGCGTTCCTCTCGCGCGCCGACCTCGTCCTGCACGTCCCGCTCCCGGACGCCGCAACCGTCGCGGCCATCGTCGCCGCGTCGCTGCGCGAGCTGGCCGGGATCTGGCCGGACATCAAGCCGCTGGCCGAGGACGACGCGCTGCACGCCGCGCTGGCCGAACGCTGCACGGGCTGGGACGGGCGCCGGGTCCGCAAGCTGGTGCTCGCGGCCCTGGCGCAGCGACGCGAGGTGGCGCTCGACCCGAGTCTGCTCTTGGCCGAGGACCTGCACGCGGCGGTCGGGTCCGGGTCGTGAGCGTCGAGCTGCCCGTACCGGGCGGACCGTCCGCCACCTACGGCAGTGACGCCGTGGTCGACCTGCTGCGGTCCATGGAGATCGCCTACGTCCCGCTCAACCCGGGCTCGAGCTTCCGCGGCCTGCACGACTCGCTGGTCAACCACGGCGGCAACCGCAGCCCGCAGCTGCTGCTGTGCCTGCACGAGGAGATCGCGGTCTCCCTGGCACACGGGTACGCCAAGGCGACCGGCGGGTTGGGCGTTGCGGCAGTACACGACCTCGTCGGGTTGATGCACGCCTCGATGGCCGTCTACGACGCCTTCTGCGACCGCACGCCGCTGCTGGTCCTGGGCGGCAGCGGCCCGATGGACCCCGCGCAGCGTCGGCCCATCGACTGGATCCACTCGGCCACGACCCAGGCCCAGCTGGTCCGCGACTTCGTCGTGTGGGACGCCGAACCCGCGACCGCTGCGGCCTCGGTGGCGGACGTCACGCGGGCCCGGCAGCGGGCCCTGTCCGCGCCGCGAGGACCCGCCTACGTCTCGCTCGACGCCGGCGTGCAGGAGGAAGAGCTGGCCGGTCCGGTCCCGCTGCCGGACCTGGCCCTGCACGCTCCCGCACCGCCGGTTGCGGCGCTCCAGTCGGAGGTCGACCGCGCCGCAGAGCTGCTCGTCGCGGCTGAGTGCCCGGTCGTCATCGCCGGGCGGATCGGCCTGGACACCCGGGCGACGGCCCCGCTCGTCGCGCTCGTCGAGCTGCTCGGCGCGGCCTATCGCGACGACCGCAACAACGTCGCCTTCCCGACCGCCCACCGCCAGAACGCCACCGGCGACGTCGACCTGCTGCATGAGGCGGACGTGGTCCTCGCGGTCGACGTCGTGGACCTGCCTGGGCTGCTGCGGAGCAAGGGTCGTGGCCGCGGGGACACCGCGCCGCTGCCCGACGCTGCGGTGGTCGACCTCTCTCACGGCGACCTGGGCCTGCGGTCCTGGAGCAATGCGTTCGCCGTGCCCGTCCCCCGCACCGTGCAGCTGCTGGCCGACCCTGTCCTCGGTCTGGCACAGCTGACCGCCGCGGTCCGCAGGCGACTCGACCCCGCCGCGGCGGACCGGCGCCGTGACGCCGTCTGCCGCCGGGTATCCGCGCTGCGCGCGCGGCAGTGGGCCGCGGTCGAGCAGCGCTGGGACGGCACGCCGATCGCCCCCTCTCGCCTCGTCGCCGAGACCTGGCGGGCGGTCAAAGACGTCGAGCACCTGCTCTGCCTGCGCAACACCCGCACCTGGCCCGAGGGCGTCTGGCAGTTCCCGGGCGCCGGCAGCTACCTCGGTCACTCCGGCGGGGGCGGGGTCGGTTACGGGCCAGGGGCCCTGGTCGGAGGGGCGCTGGCTGCTCGCGACCGCGGTCAGCTGGGGGTCGGGATCCTGGGTGACGGCGATCTGCTCATGGCCCCCGGGGCGCTCTGGACCGCCGTCCACTACAAGATCCCGGCTCTGGTGGTGGTGAACGACAACAGCAGCTTCTACAA
The DNA here is from genome assembly GCA_040902655.1 of Mycobacteriales bacterium. Classification (NCBI taxonomy): domain Bacteria; kingdom Bacillati; phylum Actinomycetota; class Actinomycetes; order Mycobacteriales; species Mycobacteriales bacterium. Next base: position 97,965 of record JBBDWV010000052.1, on the reverse strand, counting down.
CGACGAGCCGCACCAGGCGGAGGTGGCACGCCACCGGGGCCGCGCGGCGGACAACAGCTGGATCGGGATGCGCATGACCGGCCCGGCTGTCGACCTGGCAGCGCTGGCCCGGTCGTACGGCTGCTGGGCGACGGGGCCGGTCTGCGAGCCCGACGACCTGCCCGGCGCCCTCGGTGAGGGCGTGGCCAAGGCCCTCGCGGGCGAGGTCGCCGTCGTGCACGTGCGGACGGCGCCGCAGTGAGCGCCGCCGATCCGACCCTGTTCCGCGGCGAGGAGGTGCTCGACCCCGCACGGACGTTCCTCTGCGTATTCGACATGCTCGAGCACTACCGGGACGGCGCGGAGGCGGCCGGGGCGATCCCGCGTGTGCGCCGCCTGGCCGACGGGTGCCGGTCGCGCGGCGTCGTCGTCGCCTGGGCGCGGGCCGACCACCGGGCGGACGGCCTGGACTTCGCCCGTGCGCTGACCGACCTCGACGGCCGGCACCGGGCGTTCGGACCGGACCATCCACGGCCGCTGCGCCCGCCGCACGGCCAGGGCGACCCGGGCTACCGCACGCTCGTCGAGCTCGGCCAGCAGCCGGACGACCTCGACGTACCCAAGCACCGCTGGTCGGCCCTGCACGGCACCTGTTTGCTCCCGGCCATGCGGGCCCGAGGCGCGGACACGCTCATCCTCGTCGGCGGCTCCACCCACGTCGGCGTCGCGTCCACCGCCTACGCGGCGCGCGACCTGGACCTGCAGGTCTTCGTCGTCCCCGAGGGCCTGACCGGCCGCGCTCCCCAGCGCGCCTTCTTTGCCGACGATGTCTTCCCCCGCACCGCCCGGGCGCGGACGACTGACGAGATCCTCACCGCGCTCGACCGGCACCCCTCCCGGCGCGGGACCTCCGCCTGACCGGGACGCCCGAGGCCGGCAGGACGGGTCCGCGCGGGGCGTCAGCCCATGACCTGGCCTTGGCCACGACGTCCTCGTAGGCCTTGTTCCAGGTCTCGGGGTCGTCGAGCAGTTGCTGCACAGGCACCCGGGTAGGTCTCGAACTGGGACAGCGGGTTGTCGGTGCCCTCGACCGAGCCGGGAGCGTCTGCAGGCGCAGCCGTCTCGGTGCTCAGCCGTCCGCACCGAAGGTGCGACCGGAGAACTCCGGCGGCACCTGCTTGTTGCGCGGGTCCTTCCCCTCCAGCGGCGAGCCGTCGATGCCCACGCGGGGCGCTGAGGTCCCCTCGGGCGCCGGCACGTCGGCGCCGAAGCGGAGCAGGACGAGGTTGGTGTCGCCGGTGGACTGGAAGCGGTAGAAGGCGCCGGCCGGGATCAGGATGCCCTCGTAGCGGCCGACGACCGTGCTCTGCTCGTCCGGCCCGAAGAAGGTGGCCTGCCCGTCGAGGACGAAGAAGGTGTGGTCCTCGTCCAGGTGGGTGTGCAGGCCGTTCTCCCCGCCCTCGGCGTAGACCTTGGCGCGCACCTCGGTGGTCGCGGTGCGGGCCAGCACCTCGTTGGTCCGGCCGCTGGTCAGCAGCGGGACCTTCATGCTGTAGGAAGTCACGTGGGGCTTGCTGCCCTCCGTCGTCGTCATCGCTGGTCCTCTCCTCGACCTGTCGCTGGAACGTGCTGGTTGTGGTCGTGCGTCGGTCCCTGCCGCCAGGGGGCGTCGACGGCCATCGAGAGGTGGCCGAACAGCGATGTGAGCTGCTCGGCCACCGCCGCAGGCAGCGGGCCTGCGCTCAGGGCCCGGACGTTCTCCTCGAGGTGCGCGGGGTTCCCCGTCCCGACGAGCACGACGTGGACGCCCGGCTCGTGCGCCACGAAGCGGTAGGAGGCCTCCGTCAGCGAGGGCACGCCGGCCCGGGTGAGGAACCCGAGCGGATCGGTCAGGTCGACGGCGTCCCTGCCGACCAGGCCGGCGTCCACCAGCCGGCCGATCTCGGAGGCCAGCTGCTCGGGGCGGCTGAAGTAGCTGCGCGCCGAGGCCATGATCTCGACCGCCATGTCCTTGTCGATCGCCGCCGGGAACAGCAGGTCGCGAGCCGACTGGTTGAAGAAGGTGAAGCCCGTCATCATGACGTCCCAGCAGTCGTCCTCTACGGCGCGGCACAGCATCGTGTGCCGGGCGTCCCCGCCGGTGCTCTCGGAGATGCCGAGGAAGCGGAGCTTCCCCTCGTCCCGGAGTGCGAGCAGCTCGGGCACGATCTCGGCGACCGTGTGCTCGTAGTCCTCCGGCCGGACCCGGTGCACGTGGTAAACGTCGACGACGTCGGTACGGAGGTTCCGGAGCGACGCCTCCAGGGCTCGGCGGACATCCGTGCCGCCGACCAGCGAACCGTCCTCGCGGCGGGCGACCGTCTTCGTGGAGATCACGACATCAGCCCGGTGCCGCTGGAGTGCGCGACCGATCACGTCCTCGGTGCCGTAGTTCGGCGCCGTGTCGAAGTAGGTGATGCCGAGATCGAGTCCCCGCTGGACCAGCCCGATCGCCTGCTCCTCGGTGGAGCCCTTCTTCAGACCGAGCCGGCTCTCGCCTCCACCACCGAGGCCGCACACGCTGACCTGCAGGCCGGTGCGCCCGAAGGTCCGGTAGCCCATCCCGGGGGAGCTGATGGTGACCTCGGTCGGTCGGGCGGGTGGACGGGGTCGGACGTGTCTGCTCACGGGCGCTCGCGGGTTTCCTGGAAGACGGGGCGTGCGTCCGGCGGAGCCACCGGCTCGACCGGTTCGGCCTCTGCCTCGACCATGCCTGCGTAGTCGCGCACCCGGTTGGCTCGCGAGGCGAACCCGAGCGCGACGAGGATCGGTCCGAAGCCGCCGATGGTGAGCGCGACGACCGGCCCCACGACACCGGCGAAGGCACCCATCACCGTGTCGCCGACGGCCGGACCACCTCGCGACGACATCTGGTAGAAGGCCGTGACCCGGCCGCGGATCTCGTCGGGTGTGTCGATCTGCACGGCCGCATGCCGGATGGTCGTCGCCATGGCGTCGAACGATCCCAGCAGCAGCGCGGCGCCCACCGCGAGCCACACCGACGGTGATTGGGCGAGGCCGATGGCGGCGATGCCGTACAGCAGGGTCGAGAGCAGCAGCACCTTGCCCTGCCGGCGCGAGTCCTTGACCACCCGGAAGATCGTGTAGGTGGCCAGCAGCGCTCCGGCCGACGGCGCGCTGGCCAGCACGCCGTACCCCGTCGGGCCGAGCATGAGCAGGTCGGTGGCGATCGCCGGGAGCAGGACCCTGTAGGCCGAGAGCACCGTCGCCGAGAGGTCGAGCGCCATCAGGCTCGTGATCAGGGGCCGGTGCAGCACGTACCGGGCGCCCTCGGCGATGCTTCCGAAGATCGGCCCGGCCGCCGCACCCGTGGGCACGAGCTTCGGCACCCTGACGAACACCAGGACGACGATCAAGACCGCGTACGTGCCGGCATCCACGGCGTACATCAGCCCCGGACCGCCGACGGCGATGAGCAGACCCGCCAGGAGCGGGCCGACCAGGACCGCCACCTCGCGTGAGGGGTTGAGCAGCGCGATCGCCTCACCGATGTGCTTCTTGCCGACGATGGCCGGGATCAGCGCCTGCCGGGCCGGCTGGTCGAAGGTGGCTGCCGCCGTGGTGAACAGCACGCTGAGCACGACGTGCCAGGCCTCGACCGCGCCGGTGAACGTGGCGACCGCCAGGCCGAGCGCGACGACGAGGGACACCGACTGCGCCCACTGGAGCAGCCGTCGCCGGTCGAAGCGGTCGGCCAGCGCACCACCCAGCGGGCTGAGCAGCAGCAGGGCGACCGCCTGACCGGCCCCGACGAGCCCGGTGTAGGCGATGGAGTCGGTCAGCGCGTACACGTGGTAGAGGTTCGCCGCGACCGTGCCGCGTGTGCCGATCTGGCTGAGGACGACTCCGGACCAGTAGAGGTTGAAGTCCCGGTTGTGCAGGACCTGCGGCAACGCCACCTCAGCCGACCGGCACGAGCGAGATCTTCGCCGGGTCCAGCTGCAGGTAGACCTGCGTACCGGGCTCAATCGAGATGTCCGGGCTGGTGCGGGCCCGCATCTCCTGCTTGCCGACGGCGACGACATGGTCGACCGAGTCGCCGAGGAACGCCCGGGTGACCACGGTGCCGTGCCACTCGTTCCGGACACCCGGTCGGCTCTGGGTGGTGAGGTCGACCGCCTCGGGCCGGATGGACACGACGACCTCGGTTCCGGGTGCGAGCTCGTCCGCCGAGCCCAGGTAGAGCGGACCGTTGGCCGTCTCGACGCTGTGGTGCTCCGCCGTTGCCGCGCCGATCGTGCCGGGGATGAAGTTCGAGGTGCCGATGAACTCGGCCACGAACCGGTTGGTCGGGTCCATGTAGATCTCGCGGGGCTTGCCCAGCTGCACCACCGCGCCGGCCTGCATGACGGCGATGTGCGTGGACAGAGCGAGCGCCTCGACCTGATCGTGCGTGACGTAGACCGAGGTGATGCCCAGCTCCCGCTGCAGCCGCTTGAGTTCGTAGCGCAGGGACTCGCGCAGCTTGGCGTCGAGGTTCGACAGCGGCTCGTCGAGCAGCAGCAGCGGCGGCTGGATGACCAGCGCCCGGGCCAGGGCCAGACGCTGCTGCTGACCGCCGGAGAGCTTGGTGGCCTGCCGACCGATCTGCTCGGACAGCTCCATGGTCTCCAGCACGCGCTCGACGCGCTCGGTGATCTCCTTCCTCGAGGGCCGGTCCGCGCGCTTGCGCACCTGCAACGGGAAGGCGACGTTGTCGAAGACGGTCATGTGCGGCCAGATCGCGTAGGACTGGAACACCATGCCCAGGCCACGCTGGTTGGCCGGCATGTTGACGGTCCGCCCGGCGGACCCGGACGAGAACATCACCCGGTCACCCACGGCGATCTTCCCGCTGTCGGGCTTCTCGAGGCCGGCGATCGACCGCAGGGTGGTCGTCTTGCCGCAGCCGGACGGGCCCAGCAGGGTGAACAGCTCCCCCTCCTTGACCTCGAAGGTGACGTCGTTGACGGCGTACACGGTGGTGTGGCCGGCCTGGGCCTTCGCCGTCCTGCCCCGCGCCTTGTCTCCGGCGAAGGATTTCACGAGGTTGTCGACAGTCAGCATGGGGGAACCGTTGGTCCTTTCGACCGTTGCGCGTGGGACGTCAGCAGGGAGGTGGTGCCGGTCGGCTCAATCGTCACGAAGCCCGACCTTCGCGCCCAGCTTGTAGGCGATGGCGACCATGCCCACGAGCGCCAGGACCATGAGCACGCCGATCGCAGCCAGCACGTTGAACGAGCCGTTCTCGAACTGCTCCCAGATGAGGATGGAGAGCACCTCGTTGCCGGGGCTGTAGAGCAGGATGGAGCTGGAGAGCTCGCGGAAGCTCACGACCAGGATGTAGACGAAGCCGGCCAGGATGCCCGGGGACAGCAGCGGCAGGAGCACGCGGCGGAACGTCGTCCACCAGCTCGCGCCGCTGACCAACGCCGACTCCTCGAGCTCGCTGGAGATCTGCGTCATCGACGTGGTCGCGTAGCGCATGCCGTAGGGCAGGTACTTGGTGCAGTACGCGATCAGCAGGATGAACAGGGTCCCGTAGATCGGGATGGGGCTGCGCAGGTAGACGAAGGAGATGGCCAGGCCGAGCACGATGCCGGGGATGACCAACGGCACGAAGCTCACCTGCTCGACGATCCCGCGGCCGGGGATGCGGGACCGGACGGTGATCCATGCCGCGATCGCCATGAGCGACATGACGATGGTCGCTGCGGCGATGCCCAGGATGAAGCTGTTCCGCAGGGCCCGTGCGGCCGACCGCATGTTGAGCACGGTCTCGTAGTTGTCGAACGAGAACGACGCGAACGCGTTCGCGGAGGGCGCCTGGTAGAAGGGCAGCAAGGAGGCGTAGACCAGCACGAGCAGGGGCCCGACGACCGTGACGAAGAAGTAGATCACGATGCCGGCGCCGACGACCGGCCGCCACTTGCCCAGGTCCAGCGGCCGCGGGCGGAAACCCTTGCCGGTGACGGTCTGGAACGTCTTGCTCCCCTTGCCGATGAAGTAGCGGGTGAGCATCACCCCGATGATGGCGATGGCCAGGAGGCTGACGGCCAGCGCCCCGGCGCCGGCGTAGTCCGGCGGGTAGCTGCGCAGGACGAAGTAGATGCGGCTGGTGAAGACGTAGATGCCGTTCTGCAACCCGAGCAGGGCCGGCACCTCGAACGACTCCAGGCTGGTGATCAGGATGATCAGCACCGCACCGAGCAGCGCAGGCTTCACCAGCGGGAGGGTGATCTTGCGCAGGGTCTGCAGCCGGGACGCGCCCGACATCAGCGCCGACTCCTCCAGTGAGGGGTCCATCGAGCGGAACGCCGCGACCATGAGCAGGAAGACGATCGGCGACGAGTGCAGCCCGTCGACCCAGATCATCCCCCAGATGGTGAAGATGTCGAAGGGCCGGACGCCGAACAGGGTCGCCGTAGCCTCGTTCAGCAGGCCGATCTGCGGGCTGGCAAGGAAGATCCACGAGACCGTGTAGAGGATGCCGGGCACGATGAGCGGCACGATCGAGGCAGCGAAGAACAGCGCCTTGAACGGCACCGCCGTCCGGACGTTGAGGTAGGCGAGCGTGGTGCCCACGGTGATGGACAGCAGCGCGGCGCCGCCGGCGAAGGCCAGCGAGTTGCCGAACAGCTCACCGATCCGGCCGTTCCCGTACGCACGCTCGAAACCACCCAGGTCGAAGCCCGTGGCGTCGAAGAAGGTGCCCCAGAGCAGGTACACCAGCGGGACCAGAGCCAGGTAGCCAATGGCGCCCGCGACCCCTACGACGATGAAGAACTTGGGCGAGAGCGGCAGCCTTCTCCGGGGGGCGGCAGGGACCTCGGACGTGGTCGCCTCGATCCGCTCCTCGCCCGGAACCGGAGGGATGGTCAACGTCATCGGGGGAAAGGCTCCTCGATCGATAGGACGTGTTTGCGATGGGCCGCACCAGAGGTCGTCAGGACGTACGCCCGACCGGGAGGTGCCGTGACATGCACGGCACCCCCCGACGGGTCACTTGACCGTCTTGACGCCCGAGAGCAGCTCGTCGTACTTGCCGCTCCACTCCTGGCCCTCGGTGAGCAGCTTCTGGCTGTCGATCGCGACCAGCTCGTCTTCGGCGAACGCCTCACCCTCCTGGATGGCGGGGGTGAGCTCCATGCCGGCGATGACCTGCTGGCCCTCCTCGAGCAGCCAGTCCATGAACAGCATCGCGGTGGCCGGGTTCTCGGCGTTCTTCATGCAGCTGCCGCCGTTGGGCCGGGCGATGACCGGCTTGACGTACGGCTGGGTCTCGACCGGTGCGCCGGCGGCCTTGGCCGCCTCGACGATGTAGGTGTAGTTCGAGGCCGCGAGGCCGAACTGGCCGGCGCTCATGAGTTCGGCCATGACCGTGTGGCCCTTGACGACGACGGCTCCGTCGACCATGTCGGCGAACAGTTTGTCGATCTCCTTCTGGGTCTTGCCCTTGGACAGCCAGTAGTCGGTCAGGCCGAGGTACCAGTCGTAGTCACCGAGCTCGAGAGCCAGCTGGCCGTCGTACTTCGGGTCGGCCAGGTCTTCCCACGTCTCCGGCGGGTCGGAGATGATGTTGGTGTTCCAGCTCGGGGCGAAGATGTTGAAGCGGGTGGAGACCCAGTCCTTGGACACTCCGGCCTCGGGCACCTGGTCGATAAGCTCCTGGGCGCTGCACTGGACCATCACGCCCTCCTGCTGGAGCGCACCGAGCTCGCTGCCGTTGGTCTCGACCACGTCGTTGCCGGGGAAGCCGGCGTCGGCCTCTTGCAGGATGCGCTGCAGGACCGTCTCCGAGCCGGCGCGGTAGACACTCGGCTCGATGTCGAAGGTGTCCTCGAAGGCCGACACGACCTCGTCCAGGACGTCGGCGTTCATCGAGGTGTAGAGGTTGAAGCCCTTCTCCTCCGCGGCGAGCTCGACCAGGCGGTCGCGCCGCTCCTGGCCCGACAGGCCGCCGATCTCCTCGTAGAGCTGCTCGGCGTCGGTGGGGCCGCTGTCCTGGTTGTTGCCGGCTCCGGAGGACGGCGAGGTCGGGCTGCCGCCGCAGGCGGCCAGGACGACGATCGCGCCGGCCGCGACGGCGGTGCGGGCGACGGTGCGGGGCTTCCGCATGGATGTGCTCACTCTCTCGTAGCTGGGGGTGGTGCGGGGACGGACGGGGCGGGACGTCACCCGGAGGCCTGGCCGTTGGCGACGACGTCCTCGTAGGCCTTGTTCCAGGTGTCGGGGTCCTCGAGCAGCTTGTCCTCCGGCACCGGGTAGGTCTCGTACTGGGAGAGCGGGTTGTCCGTGCCCTCGACCGAGCCGATGCGGAAGGCCTCCTTGAAGACCTCTTGGCCGCCGGTGAGCTCGAAGTCGACGAACAGCGTCGCGGCGCACGGGTTGGTCGCGGTCTTGACCAGCCCGATGCCGTTGGGGCGAACCACGATCGGCTGCACGGGCTCACCGGTGGCCGGCATCCACTGGACCGGCCCGCCCTTGTCGGCGGCCTTGTCGACCGTGTGGCTGTAGAGCGAGACACCGATGTCGAACTGGCCGGCCGAGAGCAGCTCGCCCTGCACGGTGTGGCCCTTGACGACCTGCGAGTTCGCGGCCAGACGGGTCATGAAGTCGGTGTACTTCTCCTCCGCCCAGCCCTGCTCCTCGACGTAGTAGTCGTGCAGCGCGGCGAACCAGTCCACGTCACCGACCTCCATGGAGATCCGGCCCTTCCACTGCGGCTCGGCCAGCTCCTCGAAGGTGGTCGGCACCTGCTCGGGCGCGACCTTGTTGGTGTTCCAGCCGACGACGAAGGCGTTGAAACGGGTGGCCGTCCAGTCCTCCGACTGGCGGCCCGCCTCGAGCACGGAGTCGCGCAGCTCGCTCTGGTACGGGTAGAGCAGGCCCTCCTGCGAGGCGACACCGAGCTCGAGGGCGTTGGTCTCGAAGATGTCCGCGCCGTAGTAGGCGGCCGCGTCCTCCTGCAGCAGCCGCTGCAGGACCGACTCCGAGCCGGCGCGGTAGTTGTTGACGTCGATGTCGTACTCGTCGGTGAAGCCGTCGATCAGGTCTTCCATGTCGGTGTTCGACGTGTAGACGTTGAGCTGACCCTCCTCCTCGGCGCAGGCGACGAGCTCGTCGGTGCGCTCCTGGCCGGAGAGGCCGTTGATCCGGTCGTAGGCTTCCTTGGCGTTCACAGCGACGTCGGAGCCCTCCCGGCTGCTGCCGCCGCGCTCCGCGCTCTGTGAGGAGCCGGTGGGCGATCCGCCGCAACCGGCGAGCACGAGGCTGGCCGCCACGGCGGCCGCGGCCCGGGTGGGGAGGGAAGAACGCATCAGGGACTCCTGCGACAGAGGGTCGGGACGGGGTGGGGCGAGCAGATCCGGGGACGGCCGTAGCGGCGTGCACTGTGAGCCAGGTAACAGCCCTGGTCCTAAGGTCTTACCATTAACCCATAGACATGGCAAGGCTCCAGCGCTTGCTCCGGCCCGTCGTCGTGCAACCGTGACCTCGTCCAGGCGTGGCCGTCTGCGCGAGGTCAGTCCCTGATGTCCTGGAGGAACCACGCGGTCGGCAACTCCCGGCCGAGGCCCTGAGCCACGCACTGCTCGTAGACGAGACCGGCGACAGCGAAGAATTGCGCGCCCTGGATGTTGCCCCGCTCGGAGTAGGTGATCTCCGTGTTGCTCGTGCGCACCTGGACACCGCCGAGCACGACGTCCTCGAACGACACCCTGCGCGGTGCGCCGGCGCCCTCCGGCGGACGTCGGACGCTGCCGTGCCGGTGCTGATCCCAGACGGGGTCCTGCGGACGAGCTGCGTAGGAGATGTACTCGTCGGTCGGCCGCCACGTCGGGTCGTTGAGCGGCGCCGGCGCCGTGCCCAGCCGCAGCCACACGTCGATGACCTCGCTGCTACGGGCGTCGGACCGCCCGCCGATGCAGGTCACGTGCGTACCGGGCTCGAGCCAGTCCCCGATGATGACCTCGGCCGAGGCGTCGGTGCAGCCCGAGACGATGTCGGCGCCCCGGAAGGCCTCGCGCGCCGTCTCCACCGCGACGACCTCGATGCCGTACCGCTCGGTCATCTCGCCGGCGTAGCGCTCCCGGTTGGCCCGGGTCGGGCTGTACACCTGCACCCGCTCCAGGTCCCGCACCAACAGGATCGACTCCAGGTGGCTGCGGGCCATCCCGCCCGAGCCGAGCATCCCCAAGACCTTAGCGTCCTCTCGGGCGGCGTACTTCACCCCGATCGCCGAGTCCGCTCCGACCCGCATCTGCTGCAGCACCCCGTCGTTCAGGATCGCCAGCGGCTCCCCGGTACGGGTCGAGAGCAGGAAGACCAGCCCGCAGAACGTGCCGGGCTCGACGCAGAACTTCTCCTGGGTACGCGTCCCGCCGTACTCGACCTCGGTCAGCACGTCGGACTTCATCCGGATCGCGTAGTAGCCAGACGTCGTCGAACCGCCCTCCATCGTCCCCCACTGGTAGACCGCCTGCTCGTCCACCGGGAAGCGCAGGTCGATCCGCGGGCGGCACAACGCCTCCCCCGCAGCCAGATCTCGATAGGCCTGCTCCAGCACCTCCACCACGGCCGGCATCTCGAGGACGGACGCGGTGGTCGGGTTGTCGATCAGCAGCACAGGATTTCCTCCTTGGCGGTCTGTTGGTCATACCATTCGAAGCGGTGACGAGGAAGGGGGCGGCAATGCGCGTTGCGACGACGTTGTCCCCTACGGCCCACGCAGCATGAGGAGATTCGCCCGCGCAGCCCGGCGGACGCACCGCCGCACGTTCCGCTCCTTGAAGGAGCCGAACTACCGGCGCTACTTCCTCGGCCAGGCGGTGTCGGTCATCGGCACCTGGATGCAGCGCGTCGCGCAGGACTGGCTCGTGCTGACGCTCACCGGCAGCGGGGTGGCCCTGGGCATCAGCACCGCCCTCCAGTTCGGCCCGATGCTGGTGCTCGGCCTGTGGGGAGGGACGGTCGTCGACCGCGTTGACCGCCGTCGGCTGATCATCGGAACGCAGGGCGTCCAGGCAATCCTGGCCGCGGTCCTGGCGATCCTGGCGCTGACCGGCCTCGTCGAGCTCTGGATGGTCTACGCACTCGCGCTGGCCCTCGGGCTCACCACGGTCCTGGACTCCCCCGCCCGGCAGGCGCTGATCGGCGAGATGGTGGAGCCGGCCGACTACGTCAACGCGCAGGCGCTCAGCTCCACCGTGCACAACGCCGGGCGCCTGGTCGGGCCGGCGATCGCCGGGCTGCTCATCGCGACCACCGGCGTGGGCATCGCCTTCGTCGTGAACGCACTGTCTTTCGTGGCCGTCTTGGTCGGCCTGCTGCGCATGGACCCGACGAGCATGCGCAGCCGGCCGGCCCGGGGCCCGCGCAAGGGCCAGGCCCTCGAGGGGCTGCGCTACGTGCTGTCCCGACCAGACCTGCGCGCTGTCCTCCTGCTGGTCGGCATCGTCGCGCTGTTCGGTCAGAACTTCCGCGTCGTGCTGCCGCTGCTGGCGCAGTCCACCTTCGACGGCGGGGCCGAGGTGTACGGCTACCTCACGGCAGCACTGGGGCTCGGAGCGGTCCTCGGCGCGCTGTACAGCGCCTCGCGCGAAACGGCCACGTCCTGGGGACTGCTGCTGTCCTGCCTGGCCTTCGGCGTGGTCAATCTGGTGGCTGCCGCTGCCCCCACGCTGGTCGCCGCCTACGCAGCCATGGTTGCCATCGGCTTCGCCAACATCGTCTTCAACACGCTCGGCCGGACCGTTCTCCAACTCGGCAGCGACCCCGGCATGCACGGCCGGGTCCTGGCCCTGCATGGCCTGGTGTTCCTCGGTTCCACCCCCATCGGCGGCCCTCTGCTCGGCTGGATCTGCGAGCTGTTCGGCGCCCGGGCCGGGCTGCTGGTGGCCGGCGCCACGGCTGTCGTGGCGGGTCTGGCCCTGTTTCCCCGGCTGCGTGCACTCCGCGGGGCCGTCGACGACCCCGCCGGACAGGTGCCCCCGCCCGACACGGTGGGCCCGGCGATCACCTGATTCCGTGCTGGCCATCACCGGACGTCTATTGGTATTACTATTTGCCCGTCCGGAAGCCGGTTGCCACCAGCAAGCCGCCCGCCCATCGGAATCGGAGAGCGACCGTGCCTGCTCCCTACGACAAGCCCACCTACGGCTCCGACGTCATGGTCGACGCCATGCGGGCGATGGGTTTTCCCTACGTGGCGCTGAACCCTGGTTCCTCGTTCCGAGGTCTGCACGACTCGCTGATCAACTACGCGGACAACGAGATCGAGATGATCGAGTGTCCGCACGAGAAGATCGCGGTCGCCCTCGCGCACGGCTACGCAAAGACCACCGGCCGGCCGATGGCCGTCATCCTGCACAACGTCGTCGGTCTTCTGCAGGGGACGATGGGCATCTACTACGCCCACATCGACCGCGCCCCGGTGGTCGTGTTCGGAGGGTCGGGGCCGGCGGCGTACGACAAGCGCCGCCCCTACATCGACTGGATCCACGGCGCGAACGTGCAGGGCAACGCCGTGCGCGACTACACCAAGTGGGACTACGAGCCGCGTTCCCTCGAGTCGGTGCCGCAGGCCGTGGCCCGCGGATACCGGGTCGCCGCCAGCCAGCCGGCAGGGCCGGTCTACATCGCCCTGGACGCCGGACTCCAGGAGCAGCTGCTCGACGACCCGGTCCCGATGCCGGACTTCGACCGGCTCAAGGTGCCGGCCACGGTGGGTCCCGACCCCTCAGCCCTGCGACAGCTCGCCGAGCAGCTGGTCGCCGCCGAGCGACCCGTCGTCATCCCCGGCTACGCCGGGCGCGACCCGCAGTCCTTCCAAGACCTGGTCTCCCTGGCCGAGCTGATCGGCGCAGGCGTCGACGACACCGGCGTGCGCCTGAACTTCCCCAACCGGCACCCCCTGTGCGTGACGGGCACCAAGGCCCTCGAGGAGGCTGACTGCCTGCTGTTCCTCGACGTCAAGGACATGGGCAAGCCCACCCAGGTACTCGAGTCGACGACGCGCACGGTCCAGTCGCGGCTCGCGCCCGGGTGCCGCGTGCTCGACCTGGGCTTCAACGACGTGGGCCTGTCGTCCTGGAGCGAGGACTACGCCGCCCTCGTCGAGACCGACCTGCAGGTCACCGCCGACACCTCGATCGCCCTGCCGATGCTGCTCGAGCTGTGCCGCGAGCTGGTGGCCACGGAAACGGCCGAGCGTGGGGATTCGCGCGCCGCACGCCGGGAGGCCCTGGCGGCGCTGCACGCTGCGGCCTGGGAGGGCTGGCGCGCGCAGGCCGCCGGGCTGGCCGACAAGTCCCCCGTCTCGACCGCCAGGCTCGCCGCAGAGGTCTGGGAGGTCATCCGGGACACCGACTGGGTCCTCACCGCAGGCACGGCCTCGGAGTGGGCGAAGAAGACCTGGGACTTCGACCAGCCGCACCGCCACCCTGGCCGGCAGCTGGGCACCGCGACGCAGATCGGGATCTCCCTCGGAGTCGCCCTGGCGCACAAGGGGACCGGCCGCCTCGTGGTGGACCTGCAGCCTGACGGTGACCTCATGTTCGACGCCGGCGCCCTCTGGGTCGCGTCGTACTACAAGATCCCCATGCTCGTCGTGATGTTCAACAACCGGGCGTACTACAACGACTGGGAGCACCAGGAGCGGCTTGCCCGCCAGCGCGGAACCCCGGTCGAGCGCGCGTACATCGGAATGGAGATCGACAACCCGGCACCGGACTTCGCGGCGCTGGCCCGGTCCTTCGGCTGGGAGGCCGAGGGCCCCATCACGAACCCGGACGACGTGCGGGCAGCCGTCCAGCGGGCGGCGGACCACGTGCAGGCGACCGGGATGCCGGCCCTGGTCGACGTGGTCTGCCAGATGAAGTAGTCGCCGTTCAGGCGAAACTCTCGGCGTAGCTGCCGATCTCACGCAGCAACCCGTCGAGGGGCAGGACGTCGGCGTACTTGTCGTGCATGTCGAACAGGTTGATCGCGTGCGAGGACTCGCTCCGGTCGTAGACGCACTCCAGCGGCACCACGACCGACAGCCGCGAGCTCACGGCGTCGGTGACGGTCGCCCCTACGCAGCCGCTCGTGCGCTGCCCGACGACGATGACCGTCCTGCAGCCCAGCAATGTCAGCAGTGCCGTGAGCGGCGTGCCGGAGAACGCGTTCGGGGCGGACTTGGCGAGCACCGGCTCGTCCGCCGCGGGTGCGGCCTGCGGCACGAACTCGAAGTCGGACGACCGCCGCGCCAGCGCGTCCGGGCCGTCGCCACCGGCCTCTCGGCGGCCCCCGCCACCCGAGCGCCAGGTAGGGATCCCGGACCAATCGGGCGGCAGACCGACGACGTGCACGACAGGCACTCCCACCCGTCGACAGGCCGCCATCAGCTCGGCGATCCGCTCGATCGCCGCCCAGCCGGCCGATCCCGCCGAGCTCGTCCGCGCACCGACTCCTCCACGGGCAGCGATCGGTCGGCGACGCCCGCGCGGTAGTTGTCGACGCTGTGGAGCACGACCCGCGACGGCTGCATCCGACGACGCGGCGGGAACGCCGCCGCCAGGCGACGGTCGCGCGCCGCCTGGAAGGCCTTCCACGGCTTCGGCTAACCCTCGGCCATCGTCAGCCGCGGGCCGTCTTGACGTGCACGACGACAGTCGCCCCCAGCCGCGCCTCCCGCACACCACGAGCGAAGGCCTCAGCCAGGTCCGCCGGGTCGTCGACCGGGCCGATGCCGGCACAGCCGTAGGACCGGGCCAGCGCGGCGAAGTTGACAGGCGGGGCGGAGATCCGCATACCGATCCAGCTGTTCTCCACAGGCCGTCCACGCCGCGTCGCGACGGCGGCCTGGTGCGGCTCGTCGTTGTAGAACGAGCCGTTGTCGTTCACGACGACCAGGGCCGGGATGCCGTAGTGGGTCGCCGTCCACAGGGCGCCCGCTGCCATCAGGAGGTCACCGTCGCCGATGATCCCGACGCCGAGCTGACCGCGGTCGCGGGCCGCCAGCGCACCACCGATCAGCGCGCCCGGGCCGTAGCCGACACCACCCCCGGCCGGAGCGCCCAGGAAGGTGCCCGCACCGGCGAACTGCCACGCCCCCTCGGTCCAGCTGCGCGTGTTGCGCAGGCAGAGCAGGTGGTCCACGTCCTTGACCGCCGTCCAGAGCTCGGCCACCAGCCGCGCCTGGGAGATCGGGCGGTCGTCCCAGCGGTCCTGGACGAGCTCCAGCTGGCCCTGCCTCAACCGCGCCGCGCGCTCGCGCACGCCAGCGGCGCGCTCGTCCCGGGCCGTCGGGTCGACCCGCGCGCGCAGCAGCTCAGCCAACTGCCCCAGCACGTGCAAGGGATCGCCGAGCAGGTGCACGTCGCGATCCACCGCCTCCACCAGCGCGTTGCTCCAGGACTTCAGGCCGAGGTCCCCGTAGGAGAGGTCGACGATGCGCGGTCGGTCGAGCCGCTCGGCAGGCGTCCCGCGCGCGCCCTTGGACTGGCCGCGCAGCAGCGCGTTCAGGTCCACCACGTCGACGGTGAGCAGGACGTCCGCCTCCTGCAGGAGGGTCGCGTCACCGGAGCAGTTCTGCGGGTGGGCGGTCGGCAGGACGACGGCGTTGCGGTCGTCGCGGTAGGCCGCGCCGAGCAGCTCGACGACCTCGGTGACGAGCCCGGTGGCCCGCGGGTCCAGGCTCACGCGCCCGGCCACGACGACCGGCCGCTCGGCCGCGAGCAGGAGGGCGACGGCGTCCTCGAGGTCGTCTGCCATGGCTGCCGTCCCGCGCATGGGTGCACGCAGCCGGATGTCCGGCAGCGAAACCGGCTCGACCAGCGCAGCCTCCTGCACGCCTGCGTCCAGCGAGACGTACGTCGGGCCCTGCGGCGCCGACATCGCCCGCTGCGCCGCGCGCAGAGTGTCGTGCACGAAGGCCTGAGCCGTCATCGGCTCGGCATCCCAGACGACGTAGTCGCGCACAAGCTGCGCCTGGGTCGTGGCCGAGTGGATCCAGTCGATCGGGCGGCGCTGGACCGGGTCGGCCGGGCCGCTGCCTCCCAGGACCAGCATGGGGGTACGGTCGCAGTAGGCGTCGTAGACGGCCATCGAGGCGTGCATGAGACCGACGAGGTCGTGGACGGCCGCGACGCCGAGCCGGCCGGTGGCCTTGGCCCAGCCGTTCGCCATCGAGACGGCGATCTCCTCGTGCAGACACAGCAGCAGCTGGGGAACCCGGTTGCCGCCGTAGTTGACCAGCGAGTCGTGCAGCCCCCGGAAAGACGATCCCGGGTTCAGCGGGACGTACGGCACGTCCAGCGCACGCAGCACGTCAACGACCAGGTCACTGCCCCACGCGGCGGGCGAGCCCGGCGCCTCAGGGTCGACCGGCTCCTCGACCTCGTCCATGCAGCTTCCGTCCTCTCGGGAGTGCGAGCGCGGGCGACGCCCGTCGGCGTCGCCCG